>JAITBA010000241.1 GCA_031283835.1 Oscillospiraceae bacterium | reverse complement strand
CGGAAATGATGGTGTTATATGCCATGCCAACGCCAAAGCCGCCAACCACACCATAAAAGATATAAATCAGGAACACGGGCGCGCTTGCGGGCAAAAACGATGCCGCAAGCATGCCGGCCGCCATAAGCAGCCCGCCCAAAAGCACGATTTTATCCGCCTTGAGCTTGCCCTGCAATCTGCCGCCGACCAAAATACCCAGCACAAAAAAGCCCAGCATAAAGGAACTGGTTAGCTTTACGCTTTTTGTGACTTCTGCCAGGTTGGCGCCGTCGCCCGCAAAAAAGCGGCTGACCGGTGCCACAAACTTGCTCCAAACATAGATAATCCCCAAAAAAAGCTGGAGCACCGAGCCTGCCACGAGCACTTTTGTGCCGGAACCGGATTTGCCCGCACTTGCGTTTGCCATGGTTACAATCATTCCTTTCAAATATCATTTGGGGGTTTTGGCTTTTGATCGCTCACTCCCACTCAATCGTCCCGGGTGGTTTTGCCGTGATGTCGTAGACCACGCGGTTGACGCCGGGAACTTCGTTGACGATGCGAGAGCTGACTTTGCTGAGTACGTCGTAGGGGAGGGGAACAAACTCGGCGGTCATAAAGTCGCTAGTGGTCACGGCGCGCAGCGCAATGGTGGCGTCGTAGGTGCGAAAATCGCCCATAACGCCTACGGAGCGGCAATTGGTGAGCACGGCAAAATATTGGCTGATTTCGCGTTCGAGACCGGCAGCGGCGATTTCTTCGCGGAAAATGGCGTCGGCTTCCTGCAACAGCGCAATGCGCTCCGGCGTGATTGGCTCCAGGATGCGCACGCCCAGCCCCGGCCCCGGAAAGGGTTGCCGCCACACGAGTTCCGGCGCGATGCCAAGCTCCAGGCCCGCGCGGCGCACTTCATCCTTAAAAAGCATGCGCAGGGGTTCGATGATTTCGTCAAAATCGACCACATCGGGCAGGGCGCCCACATTGTGGTGGCTTTTGATCATGGCGCTGTTGCCCACGCCGCTTTCAATCACATCGGGGTAGATGGTGCCTTGCACCAAAAAGCCCACCTTACCGATTTTTTGGCTTTCGCGCTCAAACACGCGGATGAAGGTTTCGCCGATGATTTTGCGTTTTTGCTCCGGATCGGTTACGCCTGCCAGCAGACCCAAAAATTCCTTTTGGGCGTTGACGCGGACGAAGGTCATGTCGAACGTTTTGCGGCAGATCTCTTCCACCTGGTCGCCCTCGTTTTTGCGCAGCAGGCCGTGGTCCACAAAGATGCAGGTTAGCTGTTTGCCGATGGCTTTGTGCACCATCACGGCGGCCACGGTGCTGTCGACCCCGCCGCTCAACGCGCAAATCACCTTGCGGCCGCCAATTTTCTCCTTGAGCTGCGCAATGGTTTGCTCCACATAGCCGCGCATCTGCCAATCGCCCACGCAGCCGCAAATGCTTTGCAAAAAGTTGCCCAGCAGCGCGTTGCCAAACACCGTGTGCTGCACTTCGGGGTGGAACTGCACGGCATAGAGCTTGCGCCGCGGGTCTTCCATGGCGGCAATGGGGCAGTTATCGGTTTGCGCCGTGACAGCAAAACCCTGTGGCGTTTGCGAGATGCAATCCGTGTGGCTCATCCAGCAGGTTTGCCCGCTTGCGACGCCGGCAAAAAGCGGTCCCGCGGGCGCCTGCACGCCGAGCGTCACCCGGCCGTATTCTCCCTTGGCCGCGGAGGAAACCGTGCCGCCCGCCAAAAAGGCTATGAGCTGTGCGCCATAACAGATGCCCAGCACCGGCACGCCCAGTGCCAGCAAGGCTTTGTCGCACTTGGGCGATTGCGGGTCATAAACGCTGTTGGGCCCGCCGGTGAGGATAATCCCCGCCGGGTGCAGTGCCCGCAAGGTTTCTGGCGGCGTGGTGTAGGGTTTCACCTCACAATACACGTTTAAATCCCGCACCCTGCGCGCAATTAGGTGCGAATACTGCCCGCCAAAGTCCAATACGACAATCAATTGATGCTCCATAGATCCTCCCCCGCAAAATTGATGGTTCTTTTGTTTATTTTAACAGAAACGAGGGGGGATGTCAAGGGCGGGTCTGGGTATTTTCTGTTCTAACGCGGACACGGCTTGCCGGTAGGGGCTGTTTTTGGGCGAGCGATCCGTTCGGTGGGGGGGAAGAGCCTTTTTGGAAACATATGACTTATGAACGAATAGTAAATAAATGTAAAAAAATGCAAAAATATGGAATTTTCCCTTGCATTCCCAGAAAAAGCATGCTACAATAAAAATATGGTTTTGTTGTCGCGGCAGATTTTGCATTGCAATTAATAATCATTACTATTTTTTGCAGGAGATGCGGCCTATGGTTATTCAGTTCAACTTTTATAGTTTTTATATGGTGTATAACGTTAGAACAGGGGGAAAATGAAGTCATGGCAACCACAAGAATCGGGTTTGTTGGCGTGGGTGACGCCAGTGTTGTTTATTTAAAAAACATCACAAAAAAATGCAAGGAATTGGAAATTGTGGGCATTTGCGACCTTGTGCGCGCAAAGGCCGAGCGTGCATCCGCGCAATACGGCGGGCTAAAAATTTATGAGGATATGCACGCGCTCTTTGCCGACCCAGCGGTAGACATTGTGCTCAACCTTACTCGTCCGGGCGAGCACTATGAGGTGAGCAAGGCGGCGTTGCAAGCCGGCAAGCCGGTCTATAGCGAAAAGCCACTGGCGGCCACCTTCGCGCAGGGCCAAGAATTGGTGGAACTGGCGCAGGCAAAAGGTTTGCTGCTGGGCGGTGCGCCCGACACCTTCCTGGGTGCCGGGGTGCAGGGCGCGCGCCGGTTGCTGGAGGAGGATGTGATTGGTCAGCCCGTGGGCGCGGCGGCGCACATGCTTTGCCACGGCCACGAAACATGGCATCCGGATCCTTCATTTTATTACAACGCGCCCGGCGGCGGCCCAATGCTAGATATGGGGCCCTATTATGTCACGGCGCTTGTGAACCTGCTGGGGCCCGTGGAAACGGTGGTTGGCGTGACGAAAACCACCTACCCTACGCGCACCATCACCAGCCAGCCCCTCAACGGCAAGGTGATTGATGTGGAGGTGCCCACCTACCAGACGGGCATTCTGCGCTTTGCCAGCGGCGTAATCGCCACAATCATCACCACGTTCGATGTATATTCTGTGCCGGGCGTGAACCACATCGAAATCTATGGCACCCGCGGCAACATGATTGTGCCAAATCCGAACGATTTTGGGGGCGAAATCAAGATCAAAGTGGGCGAGAAGGATTCTCCCAAAGCTGCCCAAAATTGGGGTCACGGTGATTGGATTACCATTGATAGTCCCTACGACATCTATCAAGAAGACAGCCGCGCCGTAGGCTTGGCCGATTTTGCCAAGGCCTTGCAAACCGGGCGCACGCCCCGCGCCAGTGCCGCACTGCAAACCCTGCATGTGCTCGAAGTGCTGGAAGCCGTGGCCAAGAGCAGCGCCGAAGGCCGCGCTATCGCTATCAAAACGCCCTTTACGCTGCAGCCCGCGCTGCCCCTCACTGCCGAAGAAGGCGTCTTTTAAGTCGCTTCGCTGTGCCTTGGCGCAGGTGTTGCAACAGATAACGAAAAGCTTCTGCTGGATTCAGCGGGGGCTTTTGCGCGTGGCAACGGCCAAGGCCAAAATTTTTGCGCGATCCTTCACGCCGTTCGTTTCCGCGCCGCTGCTCACATCAACGGCATAAGGCCGCAGCGCCAACGCCTGCGCAATATTTTCCGAGGAAATGCCCCCCGCCAGGAACCAGCGCTTTGTGAGCGCCATATGTGCCAGCTGCGACCAATCAAAAGGCACGCCGCTGCCCATGCCGCTGTCAAGCAAGAGGTAGTCGGCGATGGTGGGGCGCAGCGCGTGTGCGTGCATCATGCGAATCACCGACACGCCCGCCGCCTGCAGCGCACACACGTCCGCCTCGCTTTCGTTGCCGTGCAATTGCGCAATATTAATCGTGCCTGCCCGGTGCAATGCGAGAATATCAGCGGTTTTCGCATTCACAAACACCCCTGCCGGCACAATGTCGGGGGCCAGCCGCTCGCGCAATCGCGCTGCCTGCGCGGGGGTGACGGCGCGCTTGCTGTGGGGCCAAAACACGAATCCCACGTAGTCCGGCCGGGCTTCGTTGACATAATTCACATCTTCGTCCCGGCGAATCCCGCAAATTTTTAGTTTGGCCATCGCAGTGCTCCAATCATTTTTGATTTGTCGTCCGCGCGCATCAGCGTTTCGCCAATTAGCGCCGCGTCCACGCCTGCGTTCAGCAGACGGCGGGTGTCGGCGGGGCTGGCAATGCCGCTTTCGGCTACGAAAATTTTGTCGCCTGGCACAAGGGCTTTCAATTGCAAACAGGTGTCCAAGCGCACTTCAAATGTACGCAAATCCCGGTTGTTCACCCCGATGACGTCTGCCCCGGCCTCGAGCGCCATGGCGATTTCGTCCGGGTTGTGGGTTTCTACCAGGGCGTCCATGCCCAGCGACCGCGCCAGCGCGATGTATTCCGTCAGCTGCCGCGGCCCCACCAGCGCGCAAATCAGCAGCACCGCCGCCGCGCCCAGCACTTTCGCTTCATAAATTTGATAGGCGTCAACGATAAAATCTTTGCGCAAACAGGGGATGTGCGCTTGCGTCGCAATCTCGCGCAGGTACGCGTCGCTGCCCCGGAAGAATGCCGGTTCGGTGAGCACCGAAATGACCGCCGCGCCCGCTGTTTCGTATTCCTGCGCAATCTGCAAATAGGGGAAGTCTTTGACGATCATGCCCTTGCTGGGGCTTGCCTTTTTCACTTCGCAGATCAGTGACAGGCCCGGTGCGCGCAGCGCGGCACAAAACGAAGGGGCAGGGGAGGACGCTGCGGTTTGTTGCCTTAACGCGGCAAATGACACGCGCTGTTTTTGTGCAGCCACGCGTGCGCGGGTGCTTTCGGCGATTTTTTCGAGAACATTTTGCATGTAAATACCATTCCTCAAATCATTAGAAGAGAGTTAAATCTTTAATTAGAAGGGCTTTAAATTGCTAGAAGAGAGTTAAATTGCTAGAAGAGCTTGATGGCGCGATGAGATTTTTTTGCTTGCCGGGACTGCAGCGCGGGAGCAAACGTATTGATTTAAATTGCTAGATCGCTAGAAGGGCTTTAAATTGCTAGAAGAGCTTTAAATTGCTAGAATTGCTTGGCAGCGCGATTTAACTGTCGGTGTTCGATAGAAGTAGGAACTGCTCCAGCTGGCGCAGGGCCGCGCCGCTATCGATGGTTTGCGCCGCCAGGGCGATGCCGTCGGCGATGCTGAGTGAAGGCCGGGCAATGTGCAGCGCGGCGCCGGCGTTGAGCAGCACGGCATTGCGCTGGGGACCCTCTTTGCCGCCAAGCACAGCCTGGGTGATGGCTGCGTTTTCGGTGGGGCTGCCGCCTACCAGGGCTTTTTTTTCGCACAGCGCAAAGCCAAACTGCTCCGGCGTGAGCGTGTAGCTTTCGAATATGCCGTTGCGCACTTTGCACACGCTGGTGGGGGCGCTCATGCTGATTTCGTCCAGGCCATCCTGCCCAAAGACCACCATGGCGGCGCGCACGCCCAGGTTGCACAGCACCTGCGCCATAGGTTCCACCAGCGCCTCCTCGTAGACACCCAGCAGCTGCATGGTCGCGCCCGCGGGGTTAACCAGGGGACCCAGCACGTTGAAGATGGTGCGAATGCCCAGCTCTCGGCGCACGGGGGCCACATATTTCATCGCAATGTGATAATTTTGCGCAAACAGAAAGCATAGATGCAATTTTTGCAGCAGAGCCAGGCTCTTTTGGGGCGAAACAGAGATATTGACGCCCAGGGCTTCCAGCACGTCGGCCGCGCCAGATTTGCTGGTGGCGGCTCGGTTGCCATGCTTGGCCACGGGCACCCCGGCGGCAGAAATCACCATGGCCGAGGTGGTGGAAATATTGAAGGAGTGGGAGTGGTCGCCGCCGGTGCCCACAATTTCGAGCACATCGAGGTTGTGCAACAGGCGAATGCAGTGCTTGCGCATGCCTGCCGCCGAACCCGTGATTTCATCAATGGTTTCGCCCTTCACGCTCATGGCGGCAAGGTAGGCGGCCATTTGAATCTCGCTGGCCTGGCCGTCCATAATTTCGTCCATGACGGCTTCCGCCTGTTCGTAGCGAAGGTTTTGCCGCCGCGCGGCCTGGGTGATGGCTTCTTTGATCATAACGTACTCCTATCCGGGCAAATCAAAATGTTAGGCAATATAGCAGTTCCGCGTGGCAATTGGTTCAGGCGGCCCACAGGCCCACTTTTTTCATTGCTTTTTGTGTGGTGCGCAGAGCCAGTTGTTCGGCTTTGGCGGCGCCTTTGCGGGCTGTTTCTTCCAGGTAGGCCTTGTCTTGCAGCACCCGCGCCAGTTCCGCCTGAAAAGGGCGCAGTTCGGCCACTATGGCCTCGGCCACGGCCAGCTTAAAATCGCCATAGCCCTTGCCCGCAAAGTCGGCCTCAATTTGCGCAAAGCTTTGGCCGGTGCAGCAGGCGAGGAGGGTCATCAGGTTGCTTACGCCCGTTTTTTTGGCGGGGTCGTAGCGCACACTGGCTTCAGAATCCGTTATGGCGGATTTGCATTTTTTTACAATTTGGTCGGGGGTGTCGGTGAGGAAGATGGTGCCCTTGGGGTTGGGGTCGCTCTTGCTCATTTTGGCGGTGGGGGTTTGCAGGCTCATCACGCGGCTGCCCAGTTTGCCAATATAAGGCTCTGGCACGACGAAAGTTGGCCCATAAAGCCCGTTAAAGCGTTCCGCCACGTTGCGGCACAGCTCCAGGTGTTGCTTTTGGTCGTCGCCTACGGGCACATAATTTGCCTGATAAATCAGAATGTCCGCTGCCATGAGCGTGGGGTAGGTGAACAGGCCCACATTCACGTTATCGGCGTGGCTGGCCGATTTTTCTTTGAACTGCGTCATGCGGCTGGCCTCGCCAAACTGCGTGTAGCAGTTAAGAATCCAGCTCAACGTGCAGTGGGCGGGCACGTGGCTTTGCACAAACACAATGTTTTCTTCGCGCTTGTTGAGCCCCAAGGCGGCGAACATGGCCAGCATTTCGGCGGTTTGGCGGCGTAGCGCGGCGGGGTCGGGCCGCACGGTGAGGGCGTGCAAATCGGCCACGCCAAACAAGCAGTCGTGGTCGTTGGCCATTTTGGCCCAGTTGCGCATCGCGCCAATGTAGTTGCCCAGCGTAGGCACGCTGGTGGGTTGAATCAAGCTCAACACACGTTGTTTTTTTTGTGGGTTTTCAGTTGTCATGGGTCATACCTCCAAAAAATTCGCAAGAATCTGCCCGCCAAGGGGCGTAAGAATGCTTTCGGGGTGGAACTGCAAGCCATAAACAGGAAATTCCCGGTGCTGCACGGCCATGATTTCGCCGTCGTCGGCCACGGCGGTGGTTTTTAGGCAGCCCGGCAGGGTGTTGGCCGCGGCGGCCAGCGAGTGGTACCGCGCGCCCCGGAATGTTGCGGGCAGCCCGCTAAAAATGCCGCGTTCCCGGTCGCCTACAATGTGGATTTGGCTGGGTTTGCCATGCATGAGGGTTTTGGCGTAGCCGACGGTGGCGCCATAGGCTTCGCAAATGGCTTGGTGCCCCAGGCAAACGCCCAAAATCGGCGTGTGCTTGCCAAAGATGCGCACGACTTCTTTGCAAATGCCGCTGTCGGCGGGTTTGCCCGGGCCTGGGCTGAGGACGATGTGTGAGGGCGCCAGCCCAATGACTTCGGGGATTTTGATTTGGTCATTGCGCACTACTTTGATCGCGGGCCGCAGGGCGCCCAGGAGCTGGTATAAATTGTAGCTGAAGCTGTCATAGTTATCAACCAGAAGAATCATTGCGCCGTCCCTCCTTCGTTGGCTTGCAGCAACGCGTGCAGCACCGCCGCCATTTTGTTGTTGCATTCGGCAAATTCGTTTTTTGGCACACTATCGGCCACAATGCCCGCGCCCGAGCGCACAAAGACCTTGCCGTTCTTTTTGAAGGCGATGCGGATGGCGATGCAGGTATCCAGATCGCCCGAAAAACTCAGGTAGCCTATCGCGCCGCCATAGATGCCCCGTTTGTTGTTCTCGAGCCGGTTGATGATTTCGCATGCTTTTAGCTTTGGCGCGCCGCTGAGTGTGCCCGCCGGGAGCAGCGCGTTCACGGCTTCGAGGGCGGTGCAGCCTTCGCGCAGCCGGCCCGTCACGGTGGAGCCGATATGCATCACGTGGCTGAAACGCAGAATTTTCAAATAATCCTCCACCTGCACGGTGCCAAACCGGCTGATTTTCCCAATATCGTTGCGGCCTAGGTCTACCAGCATGTTGTGTTCGGCCAGTTCTTTTTCGTCGCGCAGCAGGTCTTCTTCCAGCGCGGCGTCCTCCGCCGGGGTTTTGCCCCGGGGCCTTGTGCCCGCCAAAGGGAAGGTGCTGGCTTTGCCGTTTTCGCATTTGACAAGGGTTTCGGGGGCCGCACCAACGATTTCGACGTCGTCGCTGCTAAGATAAAACATGTAGGGTGAGGGGTTCTTTTGCCGCAGAATCTGGTAGGCGTCATAGAGACTGCCTTGCGCGTCGGCCTCGAGCCGGTTGCTAAGCACCACCTGAAAAACGTCGCCCTCAAAGATGTGCCGCTTGGCCTGCGCTACCATGTCGCAATACCGTTCCCGGCTAAACAGTGGGCGGAATTCGCTTTGGAGCCGCAATTTTTGTGGGACGGCCAGACGGCCGCTTTCGGCAACACGCCGCATCATTTCCAGTTCCTGCTGCGCTTTGTGATAATTTTCGTCCAGCGCCTGGGTTTGAATGTTTACGATGTAATACACGCACTGCTCCAGCCGGTCAAAGGCGATCACCTTGTCAAAAAGCATCAAATCCACGTCGTTAAAGCCCTCCTGGTCCTCCGCATCCAGGCGCAGGGTGGGTTCGGCGTATTTGATGTAGTCGTAGGCAAAGTAGCCCACCAGCCCGCCGCTGAAGGGGGGCAGCCCGGGCAAGCGCGGGGCACGGTTTTCCTCAAGGATTTGGCGAATTTGCGCGCCGGGGTCGTTGGTTTTGAGCGTGATTGTGGTGCCGCCCTTGATGGTCATGCTGCCACCCCGGGCGGTGATTTCGAGCTTGGGGTCGTAGCCCAGGAAGGTGTAGCGCCCGTGGGCGGCGGCTTCCGCGCTTTCGAGCACGAAGCATTGCCGACTGAGCCGTTTTAGCGCAAGAAACACCTCCAACGGATCACGCGCGGGGGCCGCTTTGCGCCAAACCGGAATCACCCTGTATTCCGCCGCGTATTGTGATGCTTGTTCCAATGTCATTCCGGTCACTCCGTTTCGTTTGTGGATTTTTTTGAATAAAAAGCAAAAAGCCCCGGCAGAACAATCATGTTCTGCCAGGGACGATTCGATGAATCGCGGTGCCACCCTGGTTCGGGAGCCCTTGCGTGCCCCCGCGCTTGCGGAATACCAACATATTCCCGGCAACTGACGTATGCCTGCACGTCGCATGATACGCACGGCATTGTGCCGCTTTCCATGCGCCCTCGGCGGTCCATTTGAAAGGTTGCATACTGCCGGATTCTCAGCACCCCGGCTCTCTGGAAGCGCATTCCCTGTCTTTATCTCCGCGTCAACGGTTTTTGCATTTTTTAAATTATTAAAATTGATTATACATCGCGAAAATGAATTTGTCAAGTGGTTTTTAAATTATTTTTTGTTGTGCGGCTAATTATTCTCAATAAACCGCACAATGTCGCCAATATTTTTCACGTTTTCCAAATCCTCCTCGTGGAAGGTAACGTCAAAGGCGGTTTCCAGGCTCTGCGCCAGGTCGTAGACGTCCAGGCTGTCGGCGTTCACGTCTTCCAGCGTGGTTGCTTCCGTCACCTGTTCGGGTTCCAAATCGAATTGCTCACAAATTAATTTTTGTATGCGCTCAAAAACCATGGGGATTTAGCCTCGCTTTCATTATTTCAATTTCTTTACCTATTAATATACCATACTTGACGCGGTTGTCAAGAGATTTTTTTGTGAACCCTGAAAAAAAGAGAGAAAATATTTGCGTTGACTTTTTTTCTTTTATCAATTATAATAAAAAAGATAAACAGGGGAGGGGATTTGTTTGCAAAATTGGCTGCGGCGGCTGGACGACCGCCCCTGGCTGCGGCAATGCTTGTTTTGGGGTGTGCTTGCCTTGAGCGGCCTGTGTTTTTTTGCGCTGGCCGTCAAGTCCAACTTCAAGTGGGACGACTATACCTATGCCAACAGTGCCCGTTCGGGGAAATTGCTGCCATTTTTGGCCATGCATGCCCGCGATTTGAACGGGCGGCTGCCAACCCACGGGCTGCTGTTTTTGCTGCTGCGGCACCCGCCGGTGGTGTTTGCCGTCGTCGCCGCCGCGGCCTACATGGGCTTGGCGCTGGCGCTCTATCTGCTTGCGGGGCGGAACCTGAAGGAACCCCGCACCGGCTGGTTGGTGCTTTCGCAAATTCTGCTGTGGGCGACCATCCCCGTGCCGTCGGAGGTGTTTTTTTGGCGCAGCGCGGCGTGCACGTTTTTCATCGGGTCCACCGTTGCGCTTTGGGTTATTGTGCCCTATCGGCTTGCGGGCGGCCATGACCCGGGCAAAGCGGAACGCCCCGGACGCTGGCCGGCAGCCCGGGCGGCAGGGATGTTTTTGCTGGCGCTGGCCGGCGGGTGGAGCAACGAATGCATGGGCTTGGCGCTGGTGCTGACGCTAGCGCTGTTTTGTGCCAAACGCAAGTGGATAGACAAGCAGCCCTGGCGGCTGTGGATGCTTGCGGGGCTGGCCGGCGCGCTGACAGGTTTTTTGGCGCTGATGCTCGCGCCCGCCCAATGGAGCCGCGTACAGGAAGATTATGCCGGGGTGGGCCGGAGCGGGCTGGCGCCCGTTTTGCATGCGACGCTGCTGCAGGCCCTAAACCTGAGCATGAATATGCTGTTGCGCTGGACGCCGCTGCTGGCGGTGCTGCTGGTTTGCATTGGCTGGCGCATGCAGAGCGGACGAAAAGCCCTGCGCCACGAAGTGTTGCCTTCGCTGATTTTTTTGGCCGGCGCTCTTGCAGCGGTGTATGTGCTGTGCCCCGTGGTGTTCCTGAGGGATCGGGCGTTTGCGGTGAGCTGGTTTTTGCTGCTGCCGGCGGTGGGCAGTGCGCTGCCCGCGCTGCCTCACAAAGGAAAAATGTGGCTGCGCGCCTGCGCGGCGGCGGCGCTGGGGCTGTTGTGTGCACAGGCGCTGCACGGTTATCGGGCGGAGTGGAGAGAAGCGGCCCGGCAGCAGCAGCTGTGGCAGGCCCGGGATGCGTATATCCGCGCCGAAAAGGCCAAGGGACACTTGGATGTGACGGTTATTAATCTACAGGACCTCACAGAAGACCCGCAAAGCTGGCCCAATCGGGCGGTTGCAGCCTATTATGGCCTGCATTCGGTTGCAATTGGGGGGAACCCGGAGTAGCTTTGCGCTGTCATTATCATAGCGGGCGGGCACACGAATTCGCAAAAATCGGCTGGAAACCCCTGGAAAGCAGCGCCTGCGCCTGTTTGTAGCAATTCGCAAAAATTATTGTGCGAAAATAAGAAAAAATCTATTGATTTTTTTTTTGTGTTTGCTGTATAATGATTCTATGAACATCCGTCATTCGGCGGATTGTTAGAAAACAATCCTTTGAAGGGAGCTTTTTTATGAACAATGAGCACCGAATCCCACGCAAGGTTTTTAGTGTCCTGATGTCCATAGTGATGCTGATTACATGCATTTCTGTGGGCCTCAACGCTTTTGCCGTGGAGGATTCCTACCAGGTCTTGGCAACGGCGCTAAAAAAAGAAAGCGTGAAGTCCGTTACGCCCGATTTCACATATTCCATCTCGCCGGATGTCAAGAACAGCACCAAGGCGGAGGACCCGCACGCGGCAAGTGCGGCGTACTTTGCGAATGGTGTGCTTTGGGAGGCGATGGATGCCTTCTGGAAGGTTGCCAAAGACGTGCGCATGAACGACCAGGGCAACGTGAAGGTGACCGAAAGCGGCGCTGTGGACGGCGAAACCTGGACGGGAGAAAACAACACCGCCAACAAAATCGCCAGCGCCGTGTGGCAAAAGCTGATTGCCGGCGGCTACCTGACCCTGTCCGAATCCCTGGATTACAACATCCGTGAGGTGTTTAACTGGTTTGCGGGCAACTTCACCGCCGAGCATGCGCTGCTAGACGAACCGGTGCGCAGCGAAAAAGCATCTCTTGTGCCCTGGAGCCACCAAATTTTTGGCACCACCGGCAACGTGGGCATTGCCCGCACGCGCGACGAAGCCCTGCTGGGCGGCACCACCGATGTCAATGCCATCCCGGCTACGCTGGTGCTCAACCGCCGCTGGACTTGGGAGCACACGGCAAAATATGCCCAGTATGACACCAACGACATAGTGAACAATTCCTACCGGCAGTATTGGCACGTCCTTAAGGATATGAAGGCGGAGGACAACGTTGCCGATGTGAAGGGCTTGCCCTTTGACGCGGCCCAGGCCGACACGACCCGGCTCAAGCAAGTGCTGCAGGGCTGGAAGGCGCTGTTCACCACGCGCTTCTTCTCGCAGGAACTGGAAAGTTATGACGTGGAAGCCCTGGATGCGCTGCACGGCACCATCGAAGCGGCCATAGCGGCGGCCAAGGCCCTCGAAATCAGCAACAGCTTGCTGTTCCACTACGGCCTGCCCACGTTCATCACCGTCGATTCCTTTGAGGACGCGGTGATCTATAATCAAAAATTGGCGCCGTATCGTCCGCTGGTCGATTTCTTCAACAACCCGTTGAGCGAACGCGAACTCGACAAACTGTCGAGGGAGGAGCTGCTGGACGTGCTGGTGAAAGCACGCCAGAACTTTGAAGCGCTGCAAGAAATCAGCCGCACCGATGCCACGGTTTATGACGGCTTGGTGCAAGAAAGCGGGCTTGACCTGCAGGCCGCGCAAGACTATTATGACGTGATTTTGCAGGAGATTCAGGACAATCCTGCCGGCGTAGCCTCGCTGGTTAACATCGTGGTGTCGAGTGACATAGTTGGCAAACTGTCGCTGACCGGGACCGGCGATAGCAAGGGCTATGTCTATGCCATTGACCCGAAAACCCAGAGCATTGACGAGCTGCTTGCGCTTTACAAAGACGTCGTGAAGGCGTACTATGCCCTTTCGGGCAGCGTGGGCGGGCAGGCCAACTTCACAACAGACTGGAAGACAGCGCTGCGAACGGCTGTGGGTTCAACGTTGGGCGTGGTGGACGACCCGGGCTTTGCCATTGTGAGCGCGCTCGAAACCGCCATCACCGCCATGACCCCGGATGTGACGTTTGACTTCAATGCTGCTGCTAATCGCCCAGATAATAGTGTTTATTCCCCAGGGTATACTATTGATGACAATTACTCTGGTTTGCCTACGGCGCCGAGCGTGACAGAACCAGAAGTGGCCCAGGTGACGAAAAATCCGCCTAGCCCCGGTTACTGGGAAGCGGGCGGCGACGGCAACAATGCTGTGACACTGGCTGATGGCTTGGTTTTGAAGGCCGGTACCTATGCGTGGTACTATGCGGGCGGCATCGGCATGGGTACGCCTTCTGAGGAGTGGCTGACGAATCCAACAACAGCGAATCTCCCCGCGGGGTGGGAGAATATCACAATAAAGGCTGACACCGTACTGAATCCGCCTGACCCCACGACATCTGCAGGCGGCCTGGCGAAGCCCACTTCCCCCGTTACAATTAACGACACGACGACACCCAACGGGTACACCCCGGAAGTTGGCCCCAAAACGGGCGAGATAATGGCGTCCGTGGGCTTGCAGCCGGATACTGGCAATCCTCCCGCGGGCTACTACAAAGCCACTCCCACTGACGAGTGGTCGACCGTGCCAGCACCGTTTGGCAGTTGGGATGACTTGCGTGATGCTGTTAACGCCAAAATTGCTGAGAAAATCGACGGTCTAGGCACACCGGTGCCCTCCGCGCCCGAGGTGAAGCCAGATGAGGCAGGTTATGAAGATTGGCAAGCGTATCAAGAGTATCAGAATAAGATTACGCAGATTGTTGCGGGAATCAACTGGTATGACCTGCGGCCTGCGGACCCCGGGTCGGAACCTGCGCAGCCCGGTCCTGCACCTGGTGAGCAGGGGGGTGCGCCTGATAAGCCAGAGACTATTCTTGAAGCTAAGCCTAGTCCAAAGCCCGTAATGAATGGTAATACTATTACTACTGAGGACGAACTTCAGGCTGCAATTACTGCATGGGTAAATGCCTACAATGCTGCCAACAATGAGAGCTATAATGCAGCTGGCCTGGAAGGTCTTATAGAGCAGCATGAAAATTACGAAAAGGCTCTAGAGGATTACGATGATGCTGTGATTGCGTGGCAGGCTAAAAAGGACGCTCACGATGCGTGGCAGGCTAAAAAAGATGCCCAAGACGGCTGGGCGACTTCGTATGCCAGCAGCGAGACAGGCACGGCGAACCCCAAGGTATCTACTACCGATAGCGCGCAAAGTATCATAGACTACCTTGATTTGTTGGTCACCCGCACGGCGGAATGGGATAAGTACAACAACGCGGCGGGCACTCTGCTGCGCTACCCGGAGAATGCCTACAACGCGATGCTCACTGCATGGAAAAAGTGGGATGACGCGGGTCGCAAAGAATCCGATACTGCGCTCAAAAAGGAATTTGAGAGTGCCCTGAGTAGTTACCTCAGCTTTTTGGAAAAGAACGCGGAGGGCGAGTACGTCTTGCCGACTCCCGCCTTTGTGACATTGCCCAAAACACCCGGAACATCCAGCAAAGAGGGCGAAGATGACTTCCCGATTTATCTGATTCCGAACTATAATGAGGAAATTGAAAAATATCAGGACGTTTTGAAGCAAGTGGGAATCATCAGGAAATACGACGCGTATTTTAACGATTTCCGTCTGTCGCTGGAGCAGGGCGATGATTGGCTTCGCTATAGTGATGCGGAGCTGAAAATCGAGCTGAACTCCACCGTGGGCATTCTCGACCAGTACGATGCCGCTTATGGTGACTACAAGGCTCCGGATATCGAATGGCGGCAATATCTGGGTCTCACCACGGATGAGATTATTGAGTTGTCTACCGATGATGGCGGCATGCTGCCGATTGGCGGTAGAGATGATTCGGCCTTTACGACTGCATGGGCGCAGTATGACGCGGTGAAAGCAAACAAGGTGGATCCCGGTGATGCGCCAGCTTCGACGGAGGAAAAGGCCGCATGGCTGAATGCTTATAACGATGCCAACAAAACCAGCTTAACGCTAGCCGAATTGGAATTCCTTGCCGCGGCACACGTGAGCTTGCGCCCCGCGCTTAAGGGTGATTATACACAAAATTCCGTGCGTCAGGCCATCAAAGACCGTGTGATTAATGATGCCATGCACGCGTTGGCCACGGTCAATAGCGGTGGCACCACCATTCCGCGCGACATTGTTGATGCCCTGAAAGATGCAGATGGCAAGATTCTCGATGGTTACCCGCAGAGTCCCTACGAGGATATTGAATATTGCATTTATTGGATTGGTCTGTTCTCGCAGATTAAGGACGTGGCGCCCTACAATTCGCTGACGGCGCAGCAGAGCGCTGACCTAGAACTCCTGCGCCGTGCGCTGGCGCTGGTGAAAGGCATCGACTTTGAGTACGAAACCATTCACTGGGAGTTGATGGGGGGCGAGAACCCCGTTAACGACAAAAAAGACTGGTACCCGACCCGTGAGGTTGCCAAAAGCGGCAACATCGTGCTCAAGCCAACCGAAACGGAGGGGACTGGCACAGACCTGGTTATCAAATTCCAGGGCGACGAGTTCCCGGTGAAGTATGAGCACATCGAAAACGTGATCAATAAGCTGGACACCCTGCTGACCAGCAACTTTATCAACAACATCCTCGGCGGCGACGACCCGCTGGTGGATCTGCAGGGCATGCTCTTTGGCAGCGCGGGAACGGCAGCGGAAGCGAGCGCGGCTGCACCAGAGAGCGCGATTGCACCGCAGGGTGTTGCAGATGAGGGCATTCCCAATCCGGTATTCAGCACGGAAAAACTCGGCAAACTCCAGGGCGATGTTCTGATGCGGATGGGACAGATGCGCACATCGAAAGACTCCCTGAGCATCACCGACCCCTACACCGGGGTGACGATTGTGCTGCCGCCGCTGAACACGGCGCGCGACACCAACCGCGAGGTGGACCCCGAAAACCTGCCCGGCGAAAAAGTGTATCGCCGCTGGATTCAATCCTACCGCGCTGATGTGCTGCTGTATCTGCTGCACTTCATCTTTGAGGCCATTAACACCGGCGACGCCGATGGCAGAGGCATGCTTTCGTGGATTCTCCACCTGGTGATGCCCGTCGCGCCCACCACGCACGAAGTCACAATTAAGTATGTTGCGTATGTTGAGGGGGACAAGATCGAACTCCTCAAAACCGAAACAGAGAAGGTGAATGACGGCGCGAAGTATACCCTTCCAGATAAATTCTATAAAGAGTCGCTTTCTAGCGGTGGCTATGTTTGGAATTATGGCGGGTACATTTATGATGTCGGTGGAACAACAGACACCACTGTTACCGGCAAGCCCATCGGTTTGGAAATCAAGGGCGACGCAACGATTTATCTGGTTTATACGCAAGGCGACAAGGAGCCGAAGCCGCCGGAGCCGCCGCCCTCTTGGAATGTCACGGTGAAGTACCTGAACATTGCGGATGGCAGCCCCCTCAACGACTCCAGCGGAAAAAGCAAAGAAACAAGCTCTAGTCTTCTGCTGAACGTGTCGAAGACAATCACCGACACGGAAGTTGGAAAATTCTACGTGGCGTTGGATCAATACGCAAGCTACGTTGGCTATGCGGTTGACGACGGCGAAATCACGAAGACCACCGATCCTCTCCCAGAAG
The DNA here is from genome assembly GCA_031283835.1 of Oscillospiraceae bacterium. Classification (GTDB taxonomy): domain Bacteria; phylum Bacillota; class Clostridia; order Oscillospirales; family Acutalibacteraceae; genus WRMQ01. The sequence continues at coordinate 5,377 of JAITBA010000241.1, read as the reverse complement.
TAGGGCCAGGGGTGGAAGGCAGCGAGCACGTAATCAACCTCTATTTTGAGCTGATTAACGACCCTGTTGGCCCGATTTTGATCAGCGGACTGGAAGATGGCCTGAAAGGTGCCATCGACCTGAGCGCCGCGACGAAGCCGTTCCTCACCGAACTGCTCACGGGCCTGGTTTCCGACAACCTCTATAGCAACATGCTGCCCAACACCATTATTGGCCTTTATAAGATGATTAGCGACATGGTGTGGCCAATTCTTGCGGGTCCGCTCTTTGGGAATGGCGGCTTGCTCGGAGACATAAGCCTTGATCTTGGCGGCTATCAGTTGAGTATCGGCGGGATACTGGGCGATATGGGCTTAGTCAGCGTCAACGACATTCTTGAAAGCTCCATATTTAAAGAGCTGTTCATCTTCCTGGGGATTAGTGGCGTGACCAGTCTGCTCGAAATCCTCATTGGCGCGGAAATCACGCCATACGACCTTTCTCAAAAATGTTGGCCCGATTCTTGGCCTAAGACCGTCGACGCACCCCGCCCATCATCTGGCCCCGCGTCGGAAGCGCAATTCGATTATGCGTGGAAGACACGCGCCGAGGGCGGCATTAAGGAAGACATTGCAAAGATCTACGCCTTCCTGAGCACCGACGGCAACTTCACGGGCGACCCCTCGCTTTGCAAGGACAAAGATGGCAATAACAAGGGCAACCATTCCAAGCACGTGGATGCATGGTGGGGCTTTGGCAAAAATGGCACCCCGGCGCTCGATACCTACCTGAATTGGAACATTGAGGGCATCGATGAAAGCGTGGTGGGTGCGGGCCAAAAGCGCAAGGCGTTTGAGGACTCCATGGCCTTCGCCATGAGCGGCATTGGCTTCCTGCTGTCTGTGGTGTTTAGCGACACGCCGCTCACCATCAAATTTTTGGATGACAAAAATAGCGGCCAGCCGCGCAAGGACGACCGTTTCTATGTCGATATCATCATCGGTATGGAATGGGTGGATGACCTTGTGAATGGCTTGATTGACGCGGCAAGAGGCATTCTCGTAGGGATTATAAGCGCTGCTTCGCTGGGTCTTGCCTGGATTTTCACCAACGTTAATGACATGGTAAATGGCTGGATTCCCCATGTTAGCCTGAACATCGCTCCCCTCTATGTGAGCAGCTGGTTTGGCGACACGAGCTACGACAGCAATGGCAGTTGGCCCCACTGGAAGGGCAAGTATGACTCCCGCGCGGGCCTTGAGATGAACCTCAGCGCCATCAATGCCTATGGCAAGTTGTTCATTCCGCTGTTCGAACTGCTGAACATTGACCCCGTTTTGTTCGGCGAATACAAGGTGAGCAACACCTTCAACAACACGGGTCTCAACACAGCGTTGAATGCAATTGCGGATGGAACCTACCAAAGTCGCGATGGGAATCCCGTGTCTAATCGGTATTCTGAGGCGACGCTCAACGCGCTCGTTGACGAATTGTGCGCGGCGGACAAGGGCTTCGGCGGCATTTCGGGCACAGTGAGAGCGCTGAACGGATCTGATGCCAATGATAAAGCGGATGCGAAAGCAACTCTTTACGAAATTGCCCACGTCTTCATCCAGTCTTTGCTGGAGCCGCTGCTGAACTGGGTGGCCCCCGAAGACGAGGAACTGATTAAGTACGGCATCGGTTTCCGCCCGGTGGGCAAGATCATTGACCTTTTGCCCAACCTTGCCTTCGTGGTAGAAAATGGTATTATCCCGAACCTGGTGAACAATGTGCTGGATGACTTGACGCTCAAGGTGGAACTGTGCCTGGGCGGCTTGAATGGCGGCGCGTTAGAAGGTCTGCTCGGCGAAGTGCTTCCCAGCCTAATTGATAATATTAAAGGTATGTTGCAGAACATACTCGGCGATCTTGTCAATACCCTCATTACGAATGCTTTGGGCGGCGGCGACGTTGCAAAATTCCTTGGCGACATTCTGGGCAAGCTCACTAGCTTTGTCACGCCCGCGTTGACCGGTATTATCAATCTTATCGTGGGGGCATTGGGCAGTGTATCCGAATGGCTGGTCAATCTGCTCCCCAATCGTTATTGGTATGCTCCGATTGACAACCCGCAGGCACCTTCCGAAAACGGGAGGGAAAATCTGAACCCGAACATTTTCCCGGGCAGCAAGACGTATGGCAGCGGGAGCAATAACGCTTCCGGCCTTCAAATTGGGACGAATGCCCGCGCGGGCACGCTGGGTTCAATCCTTGGTTTCTTCGCAGGCGACCCAGACTTCCTCACCATCAACCTCTTCAACGACGACGGTTCTGGCGCGATGAAGCTAGGTTCCATGGTCACTGGCCTGCTCACGTACCCGACGGAGACAAATAATGGCGAGACTAAATGCGTTACTCACGGCACTGTGCATGCGCCCGGTATTATTGGCTACCTTGACCACATGATTGGCATTGACCTGACCGGCAACCTGAACCAGATCATTCAAGGTGCCTTGGGCATGCTGGGCCTTAATCTTGCGCCCACGCCCAACCCGGCGATCACCGAAGGCACCGATGCCATCTTTGGCAACAAAGCGATTCTGGCGCTGATTGACACCGTGGTGAAAGAAGAAAACAACCTCGAGGGCTTCATCTTCGAGCTGTTCAACCCGCAGACCTATCCTGTGCGCGACTTCATGCATTATGCTTTGCTCGACCAGGCCCAAAAAGGCGCGAAGCTGAACGAAGTCAACTACAGCGACATTTGGACCCGCCAGAAAGCGGAATACCTGCAGGATCACCTGATGCCTTTCCTCGACAACATGTGGGATTTCCTTTTTGCGCAGGAGTTCCTGCCATGGCTGTATGATCTGCTGGGCGACAGCCTGGGCCTTGATATCACGAATATATACACGACCGAAACCCTCGAATTGGTGCTGAATCTGCTCGGCCCGCTGTTGCGCGGCATGAATCTCAACGCTTTGCTGATTGACATGCTGGGCGGCTTGCTTGGCCCGAAGGGAAGTGACGGCAAGAATCACGACCTTGCAAATTATCTTGAGGAAGTCAGCAAGACCAAAGAAACCACCCAGTACCCCTTCATCACGCACAAGCTGCTCAAGCTTGTGGCACCGCTGTTGGAGTTTGTGGATGTGCCCGGCTTGCTCGAAACCGTCAACCTTATTTCCTTCTATCAAGACGACCCGACTCTTGACCTTAGCGAGGCCGACACCGACCTTGGCACGCTGCACACTGCCTTTATGGGCGATCTGGCGACGTTCCGCAGCGACGTAAAGGGTGTTAAGAGCCGCGACGACTTCACGGATGTGCTTTATGGGCTGCTGGCGCCCATTGCGCCGCTGCTGAAGGTGTTCCTCACCGGCGGGCGCACGGTGGACGAAAATGGCAAGCTCATCGAAACCATCTGGTACGGCGAGCTGACCCCGAACAACGGCGCGAAAGACATCGGCTACTACAGCAAGGATGCGAAAGAAGACTACACGCAGAACGTCAAGCGCTATCTGTCCATCGATGGGAGCACAGAAGGCACAGATCTGCTGACAGGAGAAGATAGCACGGCCGAAAAGAGCAACTATATTTCCGGTGCGATCAACGGCAAGATCTGGGATCCCAAGCGCAGCCACATCACCACGCAAAAGGATGTCGACGGCTCGGATGTCCAGAAGGAAACGGCTCCTTATGACCCGAACGGCACCTTCTATACCATTGGCGCGGCCGGCAACAACCTCACGCTCATCGAAGATTTCTTCGGCTTCAGCGGCTACGACGGCTACCGCCAGGCGCTCATCCCCATCTTTGAGCATGTGGGCATTCCGCAGTCGTCTATCCCCGATTATGAGCAGTTTGTCAAGCGTTCTACCGGCAACAATGGCAACGCGGAATTCTTCAAGATGCTGCTCGATCCGATCCTCGACCTGGTGGACGGCATTATCGCGGACCCGATCAACGAAGTGGTGCGCATTCTGCCCAACCTGCTATACTTCCTCGTGGCGGAAGACGGCAACGTGAACCAGGAGCTTTATGGCGCCGATGCGGGTGCCACCAACCTGACGCAGGCTCTCAACCGTTTGCTGCGCCCAATCTACGCGATCCTCGACATGCTGCGCCCGGTGATTAACACCGGCACCATCTTCGGTTTGCTCAACAGCCCCGACCTGAACGGTATGCTCACTGACGGCGACCTGCCGCTCAATCTGGATCTGGGCGGTATCAAGCTGGCAATCAACCTGCCGCTCAACATCAGCATCTCCGACATTTTGGGTGGCCTGCTTGATTCGCTGCTGCCCGGTGTGCTTGAGGGCATTGGCTTGGGAGGTTTGGACGTTGATATTGGCCAGCTAACCAGCCTAATCTGCGGCGAATTGGTGCAGTATAAATCGAAGAACGGCCAAAACGACGCGGTGCGGCTCGATGGCAACCTGCCCGATTTGCTCACCAACCTGTTGCGCAGGCTGCTCGAGATTGTCTTTGCGGAGGGCAACTACGAACAGATTGAAGAACTGCTGAAGACCGTGGGCATTCCGGCAGAAATTCAAGACTTCGTGCTTGGCTTAATCGGTGGCTTTGCCGGCCTGTTGTCCGACAAAACGCTCAAAGGCCATATCGGCGCCGACATGGTTCTTAACATTGTGTTCTACCTGTTCTACGACCTGGATAGCCTTGGTTATGAGCTGCTTGCCATGCGCGACACCTACAGCTCCCGCATTATCGCCGCGTTCGAGTACGTCGCAAACTCCCGCAGCCCGCAGTTGCGCCGCTTTGCAGAGCGCGCGCGCCGCATGCTCGACCTGTACTACACGGACATTATTAGCGGCGACAAGGGTGTGCAAGAAAACGGCTTTGTGTCCTTCGTGACGAATTTCTTCGGGAAGGTTTCCGACTTCTTCACGAGCTTCGGCGATTGGTTCATGAAGATTATCCGCTGGCTGTTCCCCTACTTCTTTTAAGAAGTAGCCGTCAAACCCCATTTTTAGCGTCGACGCCCTACTGTGCCTTCGGGTTCGGTGGGGCGTTTTTTTTGCAACCGTGTTTTGCATAAAAAAGTTGCACAAAAATCGAAAAAAGTCTTGCAATTTTTTCAAAAATATCGTATGATACAAAGGCGTAGTATATGCTGCGCATAAATTTGGCAATTCGCCAAAACTAGGAGGAATGTTTGTCATGCTGACTTACAGAGAAAAAGTGGAACGGCTTCGCGCGCAAAAGGTGGAAATGACCAAGCAAAAGGTGAAGGCGTTTGCCCACCGCCCCGGTTTCCTCGATACCGACGACAAAGGTTGGGTGTTGCCGCCGGAGGATTGGAAATTTGAAATGGAATATGAACACCCTGACGGGGTGTTTGGCCCCGGCGCATGGGCACGCAATTTTTATCGGTTTCTCAACAGCCATCCGGCCT
>JAITBA010000228.1 GCA_031283835.1 Oscillospiraceae bacterium | reverse complement strand
CTATGCACTGGTGGGCATGACGAAAAATTAAAGCGCATGCAGCACTGCGGGGCATGATAAAAATTTAAAATGCATGCAGCACTGCGGGGCATGATAAAAATTAAAATGCATGCAGCACTCAAGAGGATTTTTATGCACTATATTCTTGCGTCCGCGTCGCCGCGCCGAAAAGAGCTGCTGACCCTGGCAGGCATTGATTTTGCGGTTTGCCCGGCGGAGGCGGACGAGACCCTTGCCCCCGGTGTGCCGCCGGAACAGGCGCCGGTGCTGCTGGCGGCGCGGAAGGCACAGGCCGTGGCCGCGACGCACCCGGCCGCGTGCGTCATTGCCGCCGACACCATTGTGACCATCGACGGCAAAATTCTTGGCAAGCCACGGGACAAAGACGACGCGGCGGCCATGCTGCGCCTGCTTTCGGGCCGCGAACACCGGGTGGTTACCGGGGTGTGCCTGCGGCAAGGCGCAAAAACGCACGCTTTTGCACACGAAACCGTCGTGCACTTTTATCCCCTGCGCGACGACGAAATCGCGGCCTACATTGCCACGGGCGAGCCGATGGACAAGGCCGGGGCCTATGGCATTCAGGGCAAGGGCGGGCTGCTGGCGGCGCGCCTGGAGGGGGATTACTACAACGTGGTGGGGCTGCCCATTGCGCGGCTCCTGCGAGAAATGGCGATTTTTTTGGGGGAGGGAATGTAATTTCGTGTATCTGAACGTGGGGAATCACGTCCTTCGTCGGCGCGTGATTGTTGGCATTTTCGACCTGGACACTGTTACCGTGCAAAAAAGCAGCCGCGCGTTTTTGCGCCGCGCCCAGGCGCAGGGGCAGGTGCGCGACGGCGGCGAGGGCGACTTGCCAAAAAGTTTTGTGCTTACGCAGGCCGGCGAAGTGGTTCTTTCGCCCCTGGCAAGTGCCACGCTGCAAAAACGTTGCCATATGGAGCTGCTATAATAAACGCACGGGTGTGACGCGGGAACGTGTTTTTGTAAGCACGGCCGCAGGTGCGTAAATTGCTCACCGCAGGTGTGACGCGGGAACGAAAGCGTGCGAAAGAGAAAACCTGCGTGCGCGAACTGCCCGCCGCAGGCGCGTAAATTGCTCACCGCAGGTGTGACGCGGGAACGAAAGTGCGCGAAAGAGAGAACCTGCGTGCGCGAACTGCCCGCCGCAGGCGCGCAAATTAAAAGAGTATAGTTTTGTGAGGTAAGCATATGACCATTGACCATGAATTGGTGCGGTATTTGGAAGCGCTTGCGCGCATTCGGTTGAGCGAAGCAGAGCGCGACGCTGTGGAGGGCGACCTACAAAGCATCATCAGCTATTTCGATCAGCTCAACGCCCTTGACACCGAGGGGGTTGAACCCCTGTCGCACTCTTTTCCCGCGGCCAATGTTATGCGGGAGGATGTTGTGCGGCCCTCGTTTTCTAATGAAGAAATTTTGGCCAATGCGCCCGAAGCGCAAGACGGGTGCTTTTGGGTGCACCGGGCGGTGGAGGGGTAGAGGCGATGAGGATTCCGTTTGATGTTTTGATAGCGGCGTGCAGCCTTGGGTTTGCCGTTGTATAGAAGGAGGGTTCTCCCATGCCAATCACACAATACGCCGCACTGCCCCTGGCCCAAAAGCTGCATGCGGGCGAGCTAAAAATTGCCGACGTGCTGGATGCGTATTATGCAAAAATCGCGCGCAGCGAATTCAATTGCTACACAAGCTTGTGCAAGGCGTTTGCCTATGCGCGGGCCGCCGAGGTGCAGGCGCGGCTGGATGCGGGCGAGGTGCGCTCACCGCTGGCGGGCGTGCCCATTGCCGTGAAGGATTTGATTTGCACCAAGGGGATTGAAACCACCTGTGCCAGCAAGATGCTTGCGGGGTTTCGGCCGCCCTACGACGCCACGGTGATTGAGAAAATCAACGCGGCGGATCTGATTCTTCTTGGCAAAACAAACATGGACGAGTTTGCCATGGGCTCCACCACCGAAACCAGCGCCTATGGCCCCACAAAAAACCCGCACAACCCCGCTCACGTGCCGGGGGGCAGCAGCGGCGGCAGTGCGGCGGCGGTTGCGGCCTGCGAAGCCCCCATTGCCCTGGGCAGCGACACAGGCGGTTCCATCCGCCAACCCGCCGGTTATTGCGGCGTAGTAGGGCTAAAGCCCACCTATGGCGCGGTGAGCCGTTATGGCCTAATCGCCTACGCGTCGTCTCTTGACCAGATTGGCCCCATCGCCCGCACCGCCGAAGATTGCGCGGCTCTGTTCAACATCATCAAGGGCGACGATGAACGCGACGGCACCTGCGGCGCACAAACGGCTTGCGACGCTCACGGTGCGCGCAAAGTAAGTGGGCTGCGCGTTGGCGTGCCAAAGGAGTTCTTTGGCGAGGGGCTTCACCCGGAAGTGGCGGCGGCGGTGCTGGCCGCGAAGGAGCGGTTGACGGCACAGGGCGCTGTTGCGACCGAAATTTCGCTGCCCATGGTCGCCCACGCAGTCCCTACGTATTATATCATCGCCTGTGCCGAGGCTTGCTCAAACTTGAGCCGCTACGACGGCATTAAGTATGGCCACAGCAGCGCGAACGCGGCGAATCTGCGCGAAACGTATATCAAAAGCCGCAGCGAGGGCTTTGGCATGGAGGTGAAGCGGCGCATCATGCTGGGCAATTTTGTGCTCAGCAGCGGCTACTTCGAAGCGTATTATAAGAAAGCCCTGCAAGCCAAGCGGCTGATTCAACAGGCTTATTTTGATGCGTTTGAACGCTGTGACGTGATTTTGGGCCCCGTGGCGCCCACCACCGCCCCGCGCCTGAACGAAAGCCTTTCGGACCCGCTAAAAATGTACCTGAGCGACATTTATACCGTCGCGGTGAATATCGCCGGCCTGCCGGGCATTGCGCTCCCCTGCGGCAAAGACGCGCAGGGTCTGCCCATTGGCCTGCAGCTGATTGGCCGCCCCTTCGAGGAAGCCACTCTGCTGGAGGTTGGGGCGGCCTTGCGGGAAGATAGCGGTTCCGTAGGGCATTAAGGCGTTGTGCTTGCGGGAACCCGCACGGCTTTGCTCTTCCAAATCCCATTCATCGGCCAGGAGTTTTTATGCTGAACCAATTCTCCCGTTCCAAATTGTTGCTGGGCGACGACGGCCTAACCAAACTGGCTGCCGCGCGGGTGGCTGTGTTTGGCATTGGCGGGGTGGGGAGCTATGCCGCCGAAGCCCTGGCGCGCGCCGGGGTGGGCGCCCTCGACCTTGTTGACGACGACGTGGTGTGCCTAACCAACATCAACCGACAACTGATTGCCCTGCGCAGCACCGTGGGCAAATCCAAAGTCGAAACCATGGCGGCGCGCATCGCGGATATTAACCCCCGGTGCACGGTGACCTGCCACGCCGTGTTCTTCGACGCAAAATCTGCCGGGCAGTTTGATTGGGCGGACTACGACTATGTGCTGGATGCCATTGACACCGTGAGCGCCAAGCTGCTGCTGGTGGAGCTGTGCCACGCGGCGGGCACAAGGCTAGTCAGCTGCATGGGCACGGGCAACAAACTCGACCCCACCCGTTTCGAGATCGCGGATATCTATGACACCAGCGTGTGCCCTTTGTGCCGCGTGATGCGCAACGAGCTGCGCAAGCGTGGCATCCCCGCGCTCAAGGTGCTTTACTCCAAAGAACCGCCTCTCGTGCCCCTGGAGGACATGGCCAACAGCTGCAAGCACCACTGCGTGTGCCCTCCCGGCACCCAGCGCAACTGCACCCTCCGCCGTCAGGTTCCCGGCAGCGTGAGCTTTGTGCCTTCTGTGGCGGGGCTGGTGCTGGCAGGAGAAATTGTGAAGAAATTGAGCCTTGCGCGTGTGGAAGAAGACGAATAGAAGACGCGTTTGGGGTGATAGCAGTTCCACGCGACACAAAGCATTGTATTTGCGGCCTTTTTTGACCCGCGCCGTGTCAAAAATGCTCGCAACACAAAAAACAACGAAAGGGAGTGCGGCATGCAATACGAAACCGTAATCGGCCTGGAGGTGCACTGTGAGCTGAGCACAAAATCGAAGATTTTTTGCGGGTGCACAACAAAATTTGGCGGGGCGCCCAACACGCATGTGTGCCCGGTTTGCGCCGGCATGCCCGGCACGCTGCCCGTATTAAACCGCGCGGTGGTGGAATACGCCGTGCGGGCGGGGTTGGCCACCAATTGCCAAATTACGCAGGCAAACAAATTCGACCGCAAAAATTATTTTTATCCCGATCTGCCCAAGGCGTACCAAATTTCGCAGCTGTATTTTCCTATTTGCACCGAAGGTTATGTGACGCTAAGCTCCGGCAAACGCGTGCGCTTGCGCGAGATTCACATGGAAGAGGACGCGGGCAAGCTGGTGCACGACGACTGGACAGGCGGCTCTTTGGCGGATTATAACCGCTGCGGGGTGCCGCTGCTCGAGATTGTGAGCCAGCCCGACCTGCGCGGCGCGGAGGAGGCGCTCGAATTTCTCGGAAAGCTGAAGGCCGTTTTGGAGTACACGGGCGTGAGCGACTGCAAAATGCAGGAGGGTTCTTTGCGCGCCGACGTGAACTTGAGCGTGCGGCCCGTGGGTGCCACCGAATTTGGCACCCGTACCGAGATGAAAAACATCAATTCGCTGCGCGCCATTGGCCGTGCCATTGCCGCCGAAGCGCAGCGGCAGATTGATTTGATTGAAGAAGGCGGTGCCGTGGCGCAAGAAACCCGCCGCTGGGACGACGACAAGGCCCTCAGCTACGTCATGCGCAGCAAGGAGGATGCCCAGGATTACAAGTACTTCCCCGAGCCGGACCTGCCGCCGATCGAAATTAGCAAAGAAGAAATCGAACGCGCGCGCAGTGCGCTGCCGGAGTTGCCGGAAGCCAAGAAAGCACGGTATATCAATGCCTTGGGCTTGTCGGAATATGACGCGAACAGCATCACCAGCTCTGTCTATCTGGCGCGTCTGTTCGACCATACGGCGGAAATCACGGGGGACCCGAAGGAAAGCGCCAACTGGGTTATGGGCGAGGTGCTGCGTCTGCTGCAAAAAACAGGCACCCAGCCCGAAGACATGGCCTTTGACCCCGACAGCCTGTGGAAGCTCATCCGGCTGGTTAAAAACAACACCATCAACCGCGGCACGGCCAAACGGGTGTTTGCCGCGGTGTTTGCCACCAACGTTAGCCCCGAGGACTATGTAAAGGAACACAACCTTGCCCTGGTGACGGACGACAGCGCCCTTCGCGCCAAAATTGCCGAAGTGCTTGCCGCCAACAAAAAATCCGTCGACGAATACAAAGCCGGCAAAACCCAGGCCTTCCAGTTCCTCATCGGCCAAAGCATGAAGGCCCTCAACGGCCAGGCCCCGGCGCAAGAGGTCACGAAGATTTTGCGGGAGCTGCTGGGATAGATATTGCCCAAGCGGAAAGTGAGGAAGCAAAAATGACATTCTGGGATTTTAGCGCACCGTTTTATGACCACGCGGAGCGCACAAACACCGCCTACGGCAAAATGTGCGGGCTGATGCGCGACTTAACGCCCGAAGGGGCAACGGTATTTGAAGCCGCCGCGGGAACAGGGTCTATCAGCTTGTCGGTCGCAAAAAAAGCCAAGCGTGTGTTATGCACAGACCTTTCGGAGAAAATGCTGACGGTCGCGCAAAAAAAGGCCGCAAAGCAAGGCGTGCGCAATGTCACGTTCGCCAAAAAAAGCCTCTTCAAAACAGGCGAACCAGACGGGGCGTTCAACGTGGTGATAGCTTCGCAAGTCCTGCATCTGATTGACGAGCCCGAACAGGCCGCAAAAGAACTAAAGCGCATTTCCGGCGGCACGGTTATCGTTGCGGTAGCTCTGCTCAAGGGGCTTCGGGGGTTCGTTTCAAAGCCCTCTGTCGGGATATGGAAACTGCTCGGCTTCGCGCCAAAGCAGGAATTTGACGCCGATGGGTTTCGTGCGTTCCTCACCCAAATCGGGTTGTCGCCTAGCGAATATACAGTGCTTGACGGAAACATGCCTATGGCGGTTTCGGTGTGGAGAAAACCGCAATAGCCAACCTTCCCCGCGCAGCCCAAGTCGCCTGTACCCTCCAGAAAATTGAACTAAATATCAAAGAAATTTG
>JAITBA010000210.1 GCA_031283835.1 Oscillospiraceae bacterium | reverse complement strand
TGAACAGCTGGCGTCGGCAGGGCTATGCCAAAACATTTGAGCTAGGGGCGCATCCCTCCTGCGCGGAACTCGGCGAAGATATGATTCTCCGCGCCATATTCTATTCGTATTACCGGCATATTACCGACGGCTTTTTTGTGGATATTGGCGCGCACCACCCGGTGCAGTATTCCAATACGGCGTTTTTCTATCAGCTGGGCTGGCGAGGAATCAACGTGGAAGCCAACCCCGCCGCGCAGCCCGCTTTTGCGCGCGAGCGGCCGGAGGATATTAACCTGCAATGCGCGGTGACAGATTTTGACGGCACTGTCGAGCTGTTTATACATGGCAACACAAAAGCAGAAACCATTGGCGGCCTTAGCACCCTTGTGCCCCAAAACGCACAGGCCGGCGCGTCTTCCATCACCGTGCCCGCCACGCGCCTAGACACCCTTTTGCACAAACACGCGGCGGGGCGCCCCATCGATTTTCTTAGCATGGACATTGAGGGCGCGGAACTATCCGCCTTGCAATCCAACAACTGGCAGCTCTTCCGCCCCACGGTGCTCGTCCTCGAAATTCTTCCCAAAGGGCGCACGCTGCCCCAAATTTTGCAGGACCCTGTGGCGCTTTTTTTGCAAGAACAGGGGTATCGCGCGTTTTCTGTCACGCTCTATACCTGGTTTTTTTGCGACACGCAAGGAAAAGACCTGGATTTGGTGGCGCATTATCTGAACGCGTGAAGGATAGCAGCCAAAAGGCAACATCAAAATCCGCGGCCGAGAGTAGCAACCAAAAGGAGAATCAAAATGCGCAGCAAAAACGTAACCAAAGGCCCCGAACGCGCGCCGAACCGCAGCTTATTTTATGCCCTGGGCTACACCGAAGAAGAGCTTGACCGGCCGCTGATTGGCGTTGTGAGCGCCTACAGCGAAATTGTGCCGGGGCACCAGCATCTGGATAAACTGGCGCGCGCGGCCTGCGACGGCGTGCGCATGGCGGGCGGCACGCCCGTGCTCCTCCCCAGCATTGGCGTGTGCGACGGCATTGCCATGGGGCATGTGGGCATGAAGTATTCGCTGGCCAGCCGGGAGTTGATTGCCGACAGCGTGGAAACCATGGCCCAGGCGCACCAGTTAGACGGCTTGGTGCTGCTGCCCAACTGCGACAAAATTGTGCCCGGCATGGTGATGGCCGCCGTGCGCATAGATATCCCCGCCATTGTGTGCAGCGGCGGGCCAATGCTGGCGGGCACCGTGGGCGGCGAACATACCACCCTTTCAAAAATGTTTGAAGCGGTGGGGGCGTTTAAGGCCAACCAAATCGACAAAGACACGCTGCACGCCATCGAGCGCGACTGCTGCCCCGGCTGCGGCAGCTGCTCGGGTATGTATACCGCCAACAGCATGAACTGCCTGTGCGAAGCCCTTGGCCTGGCGCTGCCCGGCAACGGCACGGTGCCCGCCGTGTTTAGCGCGCGCACACAGCTTGCCAAAAAATCCGGCATGGCCATTATGCGTCTGGTGGAGGAAAACATCACCGCGCGGCAAATCGTCACACCGCAGGCACTCAAAAACGCCCTCGCGTGCGATATGGCGCTGGGCTGCAGCTCCAACAGCGTGCTGCACCTGCTTGCCATTGCCAACGAAGCCGAAGTCCCCATGGATCTGCACACCTTTAACGAGGTGAGCGCCGCCACGCCAAACCTGTGCCACCTGGCCCCGGCAGGCCCCACCCACATGGAGGATCTCTACTTTGCGGGCGGCGTTGCGGCCGTGCAGCACGAACTGCTGCAGCATGGTCTGCTCAACGGCAGCCTGCCCACCGTAACAGGCAAAACCGTGGCCGAAAACACGGCGGGCTGCGCGATTAAAAACACAAACGCCATTCGCCCCGTCAAAACCCCCTACAGCGCCACCGGCGGGCTGCAAATTTTGTGGGGCAACATCGCCCAAAAAGGCTGCGTGGTCAAGCGCAGCGCCGTGGCCCCCGAAATGCTGCGCCACAGCGGCCCCGCCCGCGTCTTTCATTCCGAAGAAGATGCCATTGCGGCGATTTATGCCGGAAAAATCATTGCGGGCGACGTGGTGGTCATTTGCTACGAGGGCCCCAAGGGCGGCCCCGGCATGCGCGAGATGCTTAACCCCACCAGCGCGCTGGCGGGCATGGGGCTCGATAAATCTGTGGCGCTCATCACCGACGGCCGATTTTCCGGCGCGAGTCGCGGCGCGTCCATTGGTCATGTGGCCCCCGAAGCCGCGCTGGGCGGTGCCATCGCCCTTGTGCGGGAGGGTGATATCATCGATATCGATATCCCCGCCGCCACCCTCAACGCCCGCCTTAGCCCCCTCGACCTTGCCGATCGCCGCGCCAAATGGCAGGCGCCGCCTCCCAATGTCTCCAAAGGCTGGCTCGCTCGCTACGCCAAATTGGTGCAAGGCGCAGATCTTGGCGCAATTATGAGCATTTAAATTCCACCCCATCATTAAGGCGTAACGTGGCGAGTTAAACATCGCCCCCATTTAAATTTCACCCCATTATTAAGGCAGCAATTAAAACATCGCCACTTCATTAACGCGGCAATAAAAACCTGTACGCACGAGTGTGAATACAGGTTTTGCTATGCTTTTTTGAGAAGAAGAAAAGCGTCAGAGGATATCGAAGGTGACGGTTTCGCTGGGGTATTTGCAGCCGCAAGTTTGCACAACACGGATGGTGTCGCCCGCCTCGAGGGTGCAGCATTTGGGCACATCAACGCTCCATGTGCCGTCGCGCCGCACGCGGGTGCGGTAGGCGCAGCCGTTGGGAAAGATCACGTCCAGCTTGCAGCCGGGTTCGCCCAGGCCGCTGATGGTGATTGTTTCGGCATCGATGGCGTTGACGCCGGGCGTGGGCGACGTGTTAGAAGCCGAGGGGGGCTCTTTTTCTTGCACAGAGCGGAAGCACTGGACGGGCAAGCCGTCAATTTTTGCGCAGCTGCCGGGCCGCACGCACACTTCGTGGGTGCCGCCGTCGGCCAGATAACCGAAGGGCGCGGCCACCTGGGTGAGCGTATAAGCCCCGGGGCAGACGTTGCGAAAAGTGACACAACCGCTGTCGTCCGAAATCGCGTGCATGTATTTGCCGCAGTCGCACGAAAGGCGAAAAACCGCGCCGCGCACCGGGCAGCCGTTGGTGTTGATTGCCTGAAAACGGATGTTGGCGGCGGAAGTGCCGCCGTTGTTGCAAAACAGATTAAAAAACATGATGATTCCTCCATAAAAGTGAGAATCGATGGGGGGCGTGCTGCTTCTTTAAAAGTGAGAATCGATGAGGGGCGTGCGGCAAAGATCGAACGCGCGCAACGCGGTGCCTTTGCCAAAACACAGCGGGGGTTCTTCAAATTCGCTGCTTCTTTTTTGAGAAAAAAGTGAGGCCAGGTGGTGCCCGGCGCCGCAGCCGCGGGGTCAGTTGCGGTGCCGGGGTCTATGTTGACCTCCCAGGGAGCTTTAGCTTTATCTTTAGCTTTGGAGCAGGCGGCAAAATTTGCGGCTGATGCCGCCTGTGCATCTATCATGATGCGGAAGGCGCGGCGGTTACGCTGCACTTTGCATCGAGCGCGCCGCACGGCAGGGCTCTCCCCGGGTGCGGGCACTTTGCCCACGCCACCCTTTGCCGCGGCCTTCCGCTTGTCTTCGCTCCCTTTGGCGCGAGCAGACGCGGCAACGTCCCGCCCTGCCTGTTCCTATCATATGTGTGGGGCGGGTTTTTGGTGCCGGCAAAAAAAGCGCCGCCCCCGCAATTTTCATCAAAAACCAATCGAGCAAAAAAAACAGCCCCCCGCAAACGCAGGGGGCAACCTCATTGACACTATTAAAACCCAGGGCGAGCGGATTTGTGAGGTGGTCTGCTATGCCGCGGCCGCTTCGGTTTTTTGGGCAACGGCTTGCTCCAGCAGCCGAAAGTGACGCAGATAGAACGCAACCAATTCGTCCATATTGGTGTTGTTGGGGTCCCAGCCGCAGTAGTAGCCGTGATCCACGTCGTATTTTGTGGGCATCACATTCCAGACGCCGGGGGCAGGAGGGGCTTCTTCGCCGTAGGCGCGGTCGCGGTGGGCCTGCTCCAGTGGATACATACTCGAAGCGAGGGGCACGGCCATGTCGTTTTGCAGCCACATGGGGTCGAGGATTTCGTTGCCGTCGTCAAGCGATTTTTTGACCTGTGCAAAACCAAAACCCATGCCCATCTGCGCGCCATAAAAGCCCAAAAGGGGGTTTTTGAATTCTTTGAAGGAGGGCAGCTTGCGGTCGCCCATGGCGTTGTGGGTGGCCACGCACGGGTAGGAGAAATAATACAGCTCCGGGCGCAGGGGCGTGCGTCGGTTGAGCGCCGCCGCGCCGTCGAGCGAAAGGTCAGCGGTGGCGTGGTCGCGGCTTTCGAGGAATTTCTTCATGCGCACGGGGTTATAGACATGCCCAAAGAACTTGCCCGCGGGGTTGCTCAGCCCAAACTGCTCCAGGTGAACGTCATAAAGGCTGTTGGCCACCGGGGTTGTGCCGCACAACAGCAGCAAAGTATAGACGGGATAAAATGGCCAAAGGGGCTGGTCTTTTTGAATGGTGCAAATAGCGGTGGTGCCGTTGTGCGGGCTTGCAAGGCAAGTGACAGTGAGAACGCGGCCGCGCATGCCGCCCCCAAACAGCGGCGAAAGCTCGCCGGGCGGCGTGACGACGCGCTCTTCTTCGCTGCCCTCGGCGCAAAGCAGGGCAAACAGGCGCACGGTGGCGCCGCCAAAACTGTGCCCAAGCAAGTGCACGGGCTTTTCGGTGCTCCAGCCCTCAAACAGCGCGGGATAAACCCGGCCGTAGCGCTTGTGGCCATATTGACGGCTGTGGGCCTCGCCATAATCGACCACGCCGCCCGTCAACTGGGCAAAAAGCTCGCAGGCGCGATCCCACGCGCTAGAAAACGGGCCGCAAGACGCCGCGTAGCATTCGTAGCCGTGGTGCTCCGCTTCTTGCAAAATGTCGCCGTGCGTCAGGCCCCAATAGGGCAAGATGTGTTCGAAGCTGCTGTATTCCCCCGTGCCCAAAATCCCGCTGACAAACACATGCACCGGCTTGCCCGGCTGGCTTTGCGCGTGCGGTTTTTTAATCTGTTGGCCCGCCACCACCCTGGCGGTGTTCATCACACCCTTGCCAAATTTTTTTACCGACTCCATTGTGCCCATATCAAAACAACGCCCTTTCTTTCCGCAATTGCGCATGCGAGAGTTTACACACCGTTAATATATTACAGTATAGCGCGTTCCATGCGAATTGTCAAGCAAATGATCTGGTTTTTCGGGAATCGCAATGCTTTTTTGTCTTTTTTGCAACAACCCCGCAAGCGGAAGGGTGTCGTGCGTTTTTGTGCCCCGTCCGGCGGCTTTACGCAAAAATTCCCCGCGCGTGGTTGACATTCCCTTCCATTTTCTTTATAATAAGTACTATGAATAAAAATGATGTTTTAAAATTAGAAATCATCGGTATGACGCTGCAAGGGGACGGGATTGCGCGGCACGACGGCGTGCCTGTGTTTGTGCCGGGCACCTGCCCGGGCGATGTTGCGAATGTGCGCATCATCAAACAAAAGCCGGGCTTTGCGGCGGGCAAGCTGGTCGAAGTCGTAACCCCTTCGCCGCGCCGGGCAGACCCCCGGTGCGAAGCCTACCCCGCTTGCGGCGGCTGCGCGTTTCGCTGCTGCGATTATGCCTTTGAGCTGGAAACCAAGCAGCGGGAGTTGCGCGAAACCCTGCGGCGCATTGGGGACATTGCGGCACCGCTGCGCGAGATCGTGGGCGCGGCAAGCTGCGACGGCTACCGCAACAAAGCACTCCTCCCCGTGGAGGGCGACCGCGCGGGGTTCTATGCCCGGCACAGCCACCGCGTGGTCCCCTGCGACGGCTGCAAACTGGCGCCCCCGCAATTCCAAACACTCACACAAACGGTGATGGCGTGGCGGCGGCGGCACGACCCCAACGGCAATCTGCGGCACATCTATTTGCGCGCGGCGGCGGATCAGACGACCGTGTGCCTGGTCACGCACCAACACAAAATCCCCAAAATAGATGCGCTGGTTGCGGATTTGCTGGCCTGCGGCGTGCCCGTCACAGGGCTGCTGTGCAACCACGGCGGCGATGCCAATGTGGTGCTGGGGCCCAACTTCCACACGCTGTGGGGGCAGCCCTGTCTGGAGGTGTCTTTGGCGGGCGTGGCGCTGCGGGTTTCGCCCGGCGCGTTTTTGCAGGTGAACCTGCCCCAGGCCGAACAGCTCTACGCCATTGCAAAGGACTATGCCACCCGCGGCGGCGGCGGTGGGCATCTGCTGGATCTCTATTGTGGCACAGGCAGCATTGGACTGTGCATGGCGGGGGCCTTCAAAACCCTCACAGGCGTCGAAATTGTGCCGCAGGCCGTCAAAAACGCCAACGAAAACGCGGCGCGCAACCACATTGCCAACGCGCGCTTTTTGGCCATGGACGCCTTCGCCGCCGCGGAACAGCTGGCTCGCGAGGCTTGGAAACCCGATGTGGCGCTGCTCGACCCGCCGCGCAAAGGGTGCGACGCCGCGTTGCTGCGCCTGCTGGCCACAGCTTTTGCGCCCCGCCGCATCGTATATATCTCCTGCGCCCCTGCCACGTTGGCCCGCGATTTGCGGTTGCTGGCCGCCTACGGCTATGCCACGCGGGAGGTCGCCCCCGTGGATATGTTCCCCCGCACGGGGCATGTGGAGTGCGTCGCGCTGGTGGAGCGGGCGACGTGACGACGCGAAACGCGCCGCCCGCTCAAAAATAAACCCGAAAAACCCTTCCATTGGGGCGAAAAATGTGTTATAATAAATATCAATTCGCGATAGAGCGCGTTTTTGCAGGCACGGGCAAACACCAAAAACCACCAAACAAGGGAGCCATATGGAGCAGGAAAAAAACGATGTAAGCACCAGCTTTATCTCCGGGCGCAACGCGGTGCACGAGGCGCTGCGCAGCGGCCGTCCGGCGGATACGCTCTTTGTGGCCGAGGGCGGCGCCGAGGGCAGCTTGCGCGCGCTGATTGCCAAGGCCAAGGCACAGGGCATTGTGGTGAAGGATGTGAAAAAACAAAAGCTTGAGCAGCTTTGCGGCAACAGCCACCACCAGGGCGTGGTGCTGGCCGCCGCCGCCCATACCTACGCAGATCTGGAGGATCTCTTTGTTGCCGCGCAGGCCAAAGGGGAGCCGCCGTTTTTTGTGATCTGCGACGAAATTGAGGACCCGCACAACCTGGGCGCGGTGGTGCGCACGGCGGAGGGCGCGGGCGCCCATGGTGTCATTGTCCCCCGGCGGCGCAGCGCCCCCTTGAGCGAAACCGTGGACAAAACCGCCGCGGGCGCGCTGGAGTACCTCCCCGTGGCGCGGGTAGCAAATTTGGCCGCCGCCATCGAACAACTAAAGGCTCGCGGCGTGTGGATATATGGTGCGGACATGGCGGGCACGCCTTTTGAGCAATGGAACCCCGCAGGCCCTGTGGCACTGGTGATTGGCGCGGAAGGCAAGGGCCTTGGCCGCCTGATAAAAGAGCGTTGCGACGGCCTTGTGTCGCTGCCCATGCGCGGGCATGTGCGTTCGCTCAACGCGTCTGTGGCCGCGGGCATTTTACTCTACGAGATTGCGCGGCACCGCTGCGTTGTGCAAACACATACGAAAGGGTGAGGGACATAGCCGGAAAATCTTCGGAGGACGCGCTGGAACAACGGCTGCGCGAGCTGCTGAAATCGCTGCCAGAGGACGTGAAAACACCGACGATACCACGGCAATCGCACTGGTCTCTGCCCGACGTTGACCGCCTGATTGACGAATTTTCGGCTTCGCACCGCGCAGCGGCACAAAAAGAACCACTGCCGGAACACAGTGTAGCGGCACAAAAAGAACCCCTGCCAGAGCACCGCGCAGCGGCACGAGAAGAACCCCTGCCGGAACACAGTGCAGAAGAACCCCTGCCGGAACACAGTGTAGCGGCACGAGAAGAACCTCTGCCAGAACACAGCGAAGCGACACGAGCCGCACCGCAGGTGCCGCAGGTGCCGCAGGTGCTCACGGCGGGCGACATTGCGGGGCCGGGGCCGGCGCCGGACACAATGCGATTCGATCTGTTTTTGGACAAGAAAAATTTTCCGCCCGCGCCGGCAACAACGCGCAAGGTGTGGGCAGAACCGATTGAAAAACCGGGCGTGGTGCTGCGTCGGGTCGATATGCAGATGACCTCCGATCTTTCGCCGGTGCCAAGGGTGGTGCCTGCCGAAGCGCTGCGCCAACCCGTGCCGCCGCCGCAAGAAGACAGCATCCCCGAGGGGCAGCAGCGGTTCCCCGATTTTGACGTGGCGGCGCCGGTGCGGCTGAACGAAGAAGAGCTGCAAAAACGGCTGGAACAAAACCGCGCCGAGCGCACAAGCCAGTTCCGCTCGCTGCTGAAGCTGAGCGCCAAGCTGGAGGAAACCGGCGAAACCGGCGAGGCCGGCGGCACGCAAGAAAGCGACGCGTCGCCCGCGGCGGAACCCAAAACAGGCAAGCAGACGGCCGCGCCGCCGTTCGAATACACAGAACCCGCACAGCGCGACAACATCTTTCATGCGCTGCGCGATTTGCGAACACAGCAGGGCACGGCGGCTCTGGGCATGTGGGCACTGGCGGCCTTGACGGCCCTGCTGCAGGCGGTGCCGCTGTTGCTGCACAATTTGCCCGAAAAAGCCGCACGGGGCTTTTTGGGCGCGCACGCGCTATTTTTGTTGGCAGGCGCGCTGGTGTGCAGCCGCACGTTTTTTGCGGGCGCGCGGGCCCTGGGGCGGCTAAGACCCAACGCCGACAGCCTGCTGTTGTGCGCTTTTGTGCTGTGCGCGGCGCAAATTGTGGTGTTGCTGGCGTTGGGCGGCGGCACGCCCGCCGCGGCGCTGCTGCTCTTTGTGGGCGCGGCGCACGTCACGGCCCGCTGGGTGCAGGCGCGCCAGCGGTGCGATAATTTCCGGTTCTGCGCCTACACCGCCGCCGAATCCCTCTACGCTCTGCGGCTGGACGACGGCACCATTGCCAAAACCGCCACGCAAAACGCCCTGCCCAACCGCGCAAAAACCGTCCTCCCCGTGCCGGTGCGCTTTCCGGCGCACTTTGTGCGGGAATCTCTGCGAGAAAACGCGGTGGACCAGAGCAGCGGGCCGCTGCTGCTGGGCGGCACGCTGGTCGCCGCCTTTTTGGGGCTGCTGGCGGGGGTGCTGGGGGACGGCGTGCCCGCGGGCATCACAGCGGCGTCCATTGCTGGTTGCATGTGCGTGCCTGCGGTTACGGGGCTGGGTCTGGCGCTTCTCGTGCGCGGCCGGACCGTAAG
>JAITBA010000183.1 GCA_031283835.1 Oscillospiraceae bacterium | reverse complement strand
CGTGGGCAGCCATTGGGAACTTTGGAACCGCGATTGGCTGGAACGGCAGCTCCATGCGCTCAAAACCGACGCGACAGCGCGCAGCGTGCCGCTTATGCCGGTTTGCCTGAACGAAAGCGACCCGCCGTGCTCTCTTTTGCGGGGTGGCCTGCCGGCGCTCAAACGCTGCGGCGACTGTGTTTTTTTGCGGCTGCCCTAAAATCTTTTTTTGGGGAGCAACGATTCCGCGGCAAAAACAGAGCTTTTTTGACCGCTTTCGCTCTTGCGTTGTGCCGACGAATCAAAAAAGGATACGCACCCCTGTTTTGGGATAATTTTCACAAAAATGGCTTGTCCGCTTATGGCACATTGCACAATGCTTTTTATTTTTTTTTGATTTGTTTGGAAGGGTCACTGAAATTCGTTTTGAACGGTTGACGTATGCAAAAAATGTGATATAATGAAAATATAGAACGATAAGAGGTGGGAGTAAACAGATGTATTCTAAAGAGGTTACGGTTCAGAATCAGGTGGGGCTGCACGCACGCCCCGCAACTTTCTTTATCCAGAAGGCCAATGAATTTAAATCCTCCATTTGGGTGGAGCGCGACGACCGTCGTGTGAACGCGAAGAGCCTGCTGGGCGTGCTCTCGCTGGGCATTATCGGCGGCACGACCATTCGCATTCTTGCCGGCGGCGCCGACGAAGAAACAGCGGTGGAGGGTCTGGTTGCGTTGGTCAATTCCGGGTTCACCGAGCAATAGATTGCCCGGAAAAAAAGCAGGGACGGCCGAGGCTGTCCCTGCTTTTTTGTGGAACGAAATGCGGAGAAATTGGCCGAAAAAGAGAAAAAGAAGGGCCGGGTGCGGGAGTGCCCGGTTTTTGTTATTCGGCATCCTCGGGTTGTGTTGTGCCAATGCCTTTCCTCTTTTTCCCAAAGAAGGTAAAATTTGATCCTAGTTTTTAACAGCTATGACAAAAGGTTTGCAAAAACAAAAACTTTCGCACTAAAAAGTATTGACGCGGGGACGATTTAGCGGTATAGTAAGCAACACAGAGACAAACCAACGCCACGAGGGTGCGCGGTTCATGCGTTGCGGCGGCGAAACGAAAGGAAACAGGTATGCCGAACTTCCAGCCAAACTACAGCGGTGCGCCCATGCAGCCACAAACGCGTGCCGCTGTGCCGCCGGGCAGCATGCCGCAAGAAATGATGGACGGCCCGGTGCCGCCCTGGGCTGACAGAAATGTTTGGCAAACAGTACCGCGGGAAAAGCTGCAGTTCACGCAGGCCGCCATCCGCAATCTGGCGTCCGACCTGGACGACTTGCTCAACGAAGACGCGCAGATGCCGTATTTTCTTCCGCAGCAGCAGCAGGCGCAGCCCGCTTGCGCCATGCCAATGTATGGCACCTATCAACGCATGCCAATGCAAGCCCCCGCCTACGGGCCTCCAATGGGTGCCTATGGCCCGCGGGGCGCCATCATGCAGCCGCAGCTTATGCCGCAAATCAAGCCCGGCATGCGCAACGCGGACCGCAAGCTGGCAAACGCGCTTAGCAATGGGATGAACGTGCTGTGCTGGGTGGTGTGCGTTGTTTTGGTTTTTGGCGCGGTGCTGTTTGCGGCCAGCAAGAACCCCAACAAAGATTTTTTCGGTTATCGTATCTATACTGTGCTTACGGAATCCATGACCCCCACGCCGCAGGAAGACGGCAAAGTGCTTGCGGGCGGGTTTTTGCAGGGCGATGCGATTATTGTGCAGATGTGCGCGCCCAGTGATGTGCAGGTGGGCGACGTGATCACCTTTAACCCCAACCCCCTTGACCCTGAAGGCACAGCCTACCTGACACACCGCTGCGTCAAGATCCTCAGCGAGCTGGGCGGCAAGGAGGGCACCTACTTTGTCACCAAGGGCGACCACAACAAAGATGCCGATTCCCCCATTGCCGCCAACATGCTCATTGGCAAAAAGGTCTTCGCAATCCCCAAAATAGGCGATTTTATGAAGTACATGCGCGCCAACACGGCTGTTGGTATCACGATGTTTGCCTGCTTTGTTGGCTGCGTGTTCATGTTCCGCTGGTACCTTGCGGACAAGCGCAAGCAGGAAGCACTGCTGAGCGGCGCGGCACTCCCGATTGCGCACTAGCCTTCCGGAAAAGGCTGGTTTGCGATAAATATCCCCCAAGCAAGGACAATAAAAAAAGAGAAAAGGAACAAAACAATGAAAAAACAAAAACGCAAACACTCCCCCGTTCTCCTGACAATGGCCATTGTGCTGGCTGTTGCAACCCTGATTTCCGGCAGTACCTTTGCGTGGTTCCAAAGCCAAGAAAAGGTTACCAACCACCTGGAAACCGACCAGTTTGCCAACGGCGACGTGTCGCTCAAAGAAATTTGGGACGCAGAGGACGGTAAAGACTGGCAGCCCGGCGAAGAGCTGAACAAAGACGTGAGCGTCGTCAACACCGGCAGCGTGGAGGCCCTTGCGCGTGTTTCTTTTGAGGAAGTGCTGCTCAAGCTCATTGACGATCAAACGCAGACCGACAAAGACAAGACCAAGTGGGGGGCATGGAGCGATGGACAGCCCGACCGCGAGCTTGTGGACAGCGTCTATGACGGCGACCTTCTCAAAGTACCACACCTGTTCAATCCGGGTGCTTATGGTGGTCCTAGCAGTCTTTGGTACGAACTGAGCCCCGGCACCAGCGACATTCAACTGGGCACTGTGACTTTTCTGCCTTCCGCTCCCGACGGCGTCTTCTTTAGGTACCT
>JAITBA010000064.1 GCA_031283835.1 Oscillospiraceae bacterium | reverse complement strand
TTCTGTGTTGCAGGCGGCAGCCAAGCGGTCTAAGCCCTCAATTTCTACCACACACACACGGCAGGCGCCAATTTCGTTCACTTCGCGCAGGTAGCACAGTGTGGGGATTTCGATGCCGATAGCGCGCGCCGCCAACAGAATGCTTTGCTTCTCGGGGGCTTCGGCGGCAATGCCGTCAATCGTCAGTTTTACCATTTCGAGATCCTCCCTCCCCGGAATACGCCGCAGCCATAGCGGTCGCAGCGCAGGCAACGGTCCGCTTCCAGGCAGGCCTCCTGCGCGCTCATGCCAAATTCAAGATGCGCAAAGTCGCCCTTGCGCTCGTCCGCCGGGCGCTCATTCATGGTGATGCGGCCCCAGCGAGGCTGCCGCTTTGGCACGGGCACCGGAATATCCACCTCCACAGAGATTTTGTGGTCATAGCCCAGATATTTATCGATGCTGGCGGCGGCCACCTTGCCGGATTCGATGGCGCGGATGACAGTAGCGGGGCCGGTGGCGCAGTCGCCCCCTGTGAACACACCGGGCAGTCCCGGCGCCGCGGCGTCGGGTTCGTAGGCAAGAATATTCCAGCGGGCCTTCATGCCAAAGTCAACAAACTTCGCAGCCTCAATGTCTTGCCCAATGGCGACAATGGCCAAGTCGCAGGGCATAGCGCTTTCGGGCTTTTTGGCCTTGATGGGCTTTGGCCTGCCGCGCTCCACAGGCCCTACGGCCTGCGGTTGCGTAACCAGCGCGACGAGGTTGTCGCCGCTGTCGCCTTCCATGCGCACAGGGGCCTCAAGAACCACCAGCTCGCACCCTTCGGCCACAGCGCCTTCCACTTCCTCCGGCAGGGCGGTCATGTCCTCTCGGCGGCGGCGATAGACGACAGAAACACCGGCGGCACCCAGGCGCAGCGACGTGCGCGCCGCATCCATGGCCACGTTGCCGCCGCCAATAATCACCACACGCTTGCCGCCAAAGTCGGGCAAGCCGCCATCGCCAAGGCCGCGCAACAAATCCACGGCACTCATCACGCCGCGCAGGTTTTCTCCGGGGATGCCCAAGCGTTTTTCGGCGTGCGCGCCAATAGAAACGAAGAGCGCGTCGTATTCTTCGCGCAGCGTTTCCATAGAAATACCGTCGCCCACATCCACGCCCAATTGCACTTCAACGCCGGTGGCCAGCACGCAGTCAATGTCGCGCTGCAGCTCTTCGCGGGGCAAGCGATAGCTGGGGATGCCATAGCGGAGCATGCCGCCCAAATACTTGCGTTTTTCGAGTACCGTCACCTTGTGGCCCATCAGCGAAAGAAAATGCGCCGCGCTCAGGCCCGCGGGGCCGCCGCCAACAACGGCGACTTTTTTGCCTGTGGCCGGCGCGTTGGCGGGGGGCGGCACCACGCCGCAATGGTCGGCGGCATAGCGCTTAAGTCCCCGGATATTGATGGCCGCATCCAGAATATTGCGGCGGCAGCGGTCTTCGCAGGGGTGCTCGCAAATTAGGCCGCACACAACCGGAAAGGGGTTATCTTTGCGAATGAGCCGGATAGCGTCGGCATAGCGCCCCTCGGCCACCAACGCAATATAGCCAGGAATATCCACATGAGCCGGGCAGCGGCTGGCGCAGGGCACGGCCCCGGTTTCGTCGGGCAGACAGCCGTTGCCACGGGCGTGGTTCTCGTAATCGTCGCGGAAATGCCGCAGGCTGGTTAGCACCGTGTTCGCCGCCTCAAAGCCAATGGCGCAGTCGGCGGATTCATAAATTGCCTGGGCGGTGTTTTCTAGCAGTTTTATGGTACCCTCATTTCCCCTTCCCTCCAGCAGATCCTCCATCAGGTTGCCAAGCTGCGAAAGCCCCACGCGGCAAGGCGTGCATTTTCCGCAAGATTGGGCATGGCAAAGCCGCGTCGCCGCCGCCGCCAGGTTCACGTGGCAGTTGCCAAACGGGGCCACATACAGCCGCCGCTCCAGTTCCTGTAGCACGCTGTCTACGGCTGCCTGTGCTTGTGTTTTTTGTTTTAGCGCTAACCGATGCAAATTCATCCCTCCCTTTTTAAGTTTTGAGCAAAAATATTCTCACAAAAAGCCCGATACATCTCTGTGCGTCTGCTTTATTATACACAGGTTAGCGATAGATGTCAAGATGAGAAATACAGCACAAAACCGTTAGGGGTCCAGCTTTTTAAAAAGAAATTGCACCAACCCAAGAGCAAGGGGCGTTTGGGTGTCGTTTTTAAAAACCTTCATGCAGAACGTGGTGCCCGCGGGCATTGCTCTCACAACGGTTTGTGCCATTGTGGCAACGTAGGGCAAATCGTACCCACTGGCGCCCGTGTACCCGATGAACGTATCCAGCAGTGTGTCAAGCGTCGGCGAAGAAAGAACAACAGAAACAGGGAAGGGCCGTGCTGCCGGGAGCATTGCCAACGCGTTGAAGTTGATCTCATATATACCTGTCGTCAGCACGGTGAACATGCCGGTGTTGGCATCATACGAAAGAGCGTTCCCCTGCGAATAGGTCGCCTCCGGGCTTAAAATGATGGTGCCGGGCGGCGGATTGGAAATTGTGTTTTGCGTAAGAAAGAAAAATGGCGTGCCCGGATACCCGTAGTCGTGTTGATCGTTTTCATATGAATACTGCAATCATGATTTCTCCTTTTTTTCATTTGAAGCCGTGCATGCCGCCATGCGGTGCCTTCTATTGCATCTTACGTCTTTTGGGCCGTTCGGCCCCAAACAAACCCCGCCACGGCATTCGTTAGCGAACAAGGCAAGGGGAATTGTCTTGAAAAACAAACCCCCAAGCGTGCTTTTGCGTTGGCGGCGGCCGTGCGATTCGGTGGAGAATTTGCATAAAATTTGCTTGACATCTTACTTGAATTATGGTATAGTCTTAATGGAATAAAATATTGAAAGGGTGTCTGCAAACATGAAAACGACGAAGCGTACACATGCCCGCCTGGGGGCGCTGCTGCTGGCAATTGGCCTGTTGGCCACGGCTTTTGTTGTCCCGAGCGGGGCCACGCTCAAGCCGGGTGACGACACGGAGCTGACCCAACCCCTGGACGGCGGGGAATACACCGTAGTGCTGGAGCCTATCAACACCTTCGTAGTGAAGCTCTGGTGTATTACACTGGCAGATTGGTCACTCAAAAGCGCGCCGGTGAAGGCCATTGTGATTGATGAAAGCGACGACGATAACTTGGTCATCGCGGGCGGCGAAAAATCCCTCCAGCACCTGCAAGTGACGGTGGACGAGGAGGCAAAAGAGGTGCGCATCGGCACCACGAACCCCATTTTTTGGTGGTTTGCCAGCAACAACATCACCATCACGCTGGGTGTGCCGGTGAAGGCACTTGCGGTTTCGACCGCCGGCGCGGTGGCTGTGACCTACGACAACGCCAGCGTGGGGGAATTCACGCTTAACACCGACGGCGAAGTGAGCGGCGATTATTCCTTCGATGCTCCCCTGACAAAGCTCACCGCAAACCTGAAGAGCGCGGGCACCGCCAAATTCACCGGCGCTGCCGACGAGGTGGTCTATACTGCCGCCGGCCAGGGTTATATCGACGCCTACGGCCTGAAAGCCTCTAAGGCCGACATTACCAGCCGCGGCAACAGCCGTGTGGAGCAATATTTTGCGGCCGACGCAACGGAA
This sequence comes from Oscillospiraceae bacterium, assembly GCA_031283835.1. Lineage (GTDB taxonomy): Bacteria > Bacillota > Clostridia > Oscillospirales > Acutalibacteraceae > WRMQ01. The sequence goes on along the minus strand of JAITBA010000064.1, from coordinate 521 downwards.
TTGATAGCCTGGGCAGGAGGCTACTCCACCATCTGGTATGATTTCGCACTTTATAACGAAGATGAAGATCCTGGCCACACCACCCAGCTTGCCGGCCCCACTGTGTATAAAAACACGGCGGAAGGCGGCTCTGTGCGGCGGAAGTTCGTCGTGGCAAATTAAGCGCACAGTGTGATTGTTAACGGTTTGGGGGCAGGAAAACCTGTCCCCTATAAAAAATGCAAAAAATTTGGCAAAAACATCTTGACAAATCCGCCGAAATAAGGTAGAATAATTAAGTCGCTGGTGCGGGAGCATAGCTCAGCTGGGAGAGCACCTGCCTTACAAGCAGGGGGTCACAGGTTCGAGCCCTGTTGTTCCCACCACACCTGCGGTGTGCGGGTGTTTGGCCGGTTTTCGTTTTTGAATTTTGCCTTACGCTGTTCGGTGGTATCAAAAAGATGGCCCGGTAGTTCAGTTGGTTAGAACGCCAGCCTGTCACGCTGGAGGTCGACGGTTCGAGTCCGTTCCGGGTCGCCATT
>JAITBA010000050.1 GCA_031283835.1 Oscillospiraceae bacterium | reverse complement strand
TGGAACAAACCGGCTGTTCTCTTTGCGGCCAATGCATCACCCACTGCCCCGTTGGCGCGCTGGTAGCGAGGGACGACACCGATCTTGTGACAGACGCGCTGGCCGATCCCGAAATCATCACCGCCGTGCAGGTGGCGCCCGCCGTGCGCGCCGCCTGGGCCGAGTCGCTGGGGCTCCCCCGCGAAGAAGCCACCCCCGGCCGGATGGCGGCCGCGCTGCGCCGTCTGGGTTTCAATTATGTGTTCGACACGGACTATGCCGCGGATCTTACCATTATGGAGGAGGGCAGCGAGTTTATCGAGCGCGTGATCCGCGCCGAAGCGCCGCAGAAGTATGCCATGTTCACTTCTTGCTGCCCCGGCTGGGTGCGTTTTCTCAAGGGGCAATACCCCGAACTGACCGATTGCCTTTCCAGCGCAAAATCGCCTCAGCAGATGTTTGGCGCGGTGGCAAAGACCTATTTTGCGCAAAAAAAGGGAATTGACCCGAAAAAGCTGTTTCTTGTGTCAATTATGCCGTGTGTGGCCAAAAAGCACGAAGCCGCGCTAGAAAACATGGACAGCGCCGGCGCGGGCCGGGATGTGGACGTTGTGCTCACCACCCGGGAGTTTGCCCGGCTGCTGCGTGCGGGTCACGTGAACCCGGCGCGGCTGCCGGAGGAGGATTTTGATAGTCCGCTGGGCGAATCCACCGGCGCGGGCGTCATCTTTGGCACCACCGGCGGTGTAATGGAAGCCGCGCTACGCACAGTTTATTTCGTGCTTACCGGCCAAAACCCGCCCGTGGTCGATGCCTTCAAGGAGGTGCGCGGTGTGCGCGACGGTTGGAAGTCCGCGACCTTTGCGGTGGCCGGGCGCACGGTGCGTGTGGCCGTGGTCAGCGGCCTGCACAATGCCCGCAACCTTGTCGAAGCCATTCTGCGCGGCGAAGAGCGATATGATTTTGTGGAAGTGATGGCCTGCCCCGGCGGATGCGTGGGCGGCGGCGGCCAGCCAATCACGGCAGACAAAGAGCTTGCAGACGACCGCAGCAGCAATCTGTTTCACCTTGAAGGCGTTGCAAAACTGCGCCGCTCCCACGAAAACCCCGCCGTGCAAGCGCTCTACAGCGGCTTTTTGGGTCAGCCTCTGTCGCACAAAGCCCACGAGCTGCTGCACGCCGACCACAGCGCGTGGGGCATGCCACATCGCTAAAAACGGCCGGCTGCCGGCAAAAACGCAATCAGCCCGGAAGTCGATTGACGTCCGGGCTTTTGGATGCTTCGCGCTGCAAAAGACAAGCATTTTTCGACGATTACTTTTCGTCATGCCCCGGGCAATGCGCGCAGCTTTCGCTGCAACCCGGGCACTTGCCCCTTTTTTTGTCGCGCACCAGTTTGACAACAATGGCGACGACAATGCCTAAAATCAGCAGACCAACCACAATGGTGCCGGGGGTCATGCAACCGCCTTCTTTCTTTTTGTCGCGTCGGGGCGCAGCAGCAGGAACAAAAAGCCTGCCAAAAGCGCGAACGCAACGGCTGTCGCAACACCAAACTGCCCGGTAGAAACCAGCAAACCGATTTGATATACACACAGCGACACAATGTAGGCAAAACCGCACTGGTAGCCTATGGCGAGCCAGAACCACTTGGCGCTGTTCATCTCGCGCCGAATGGCACCCATGGCCGCAAAGCACGGCGCGCACAGCAGGTTAAACACCAGGAAGGAATAGGCCGAAAGCGAAGTGAACGCCGCCGCCAACAGGCTCCAAATCTCCGCGCCGTTTTCCGCCACTTCCGCAAAACCATAGAGGATGCCGAAAGTGCCCACCACGTTCTCTTTGGCAATAAGGCCAGTAATCGCCGCCACAGCGGCCCGCCACTCGCCCCAACCCAGCGGCGCAAAAATCGGCGCGATCCATCCTCCAACCTTGGCCAGCAAGCTGTCGTTCATTTCTACCATTGCAAACCTGCCGCCCGCAAAGCCAAAGCTGCTTGCCGCCCACACCAACACAGTCGCCAGCAAGATGATCGTTCCCGCCTTCTTGATGAAGCTCCAGCCCCGCTCCCACATGCTGCGCAAAATATTGAGGGGCGTGGGCCAGTGATAGGCGGGTAATTCCATCACAAAGGGTGCCGCGTCACCGCTGAACAGCTTGGTTTTTTTGAGCAGGATGCCCGAGCAGACGATAGCCGCCATGCCCACAAAATAGGCGCTGGGGGCCACCCACCACGCCCCGTGCAACAACGCCCCCGCAACCAGCGCAATGATGGGCAGCTTTGCGCTGCAGGGGATGAACGTGGTGGTCATCACCGTTATGCGGCGGTCGCGCTCGTTTTCGATGGTGCGGCTGGCCATAATCCCCGGCACACCGCAACCGGTGCCAATCAAAATTGGAATAAAACTTTTGCCGCTCAGGCCGAATTTGCGAAAAATACGATCCAGGATGAAGGCGATGCGCGCCATGTAGCCGCAGGCTTCGAGGAAGGCGAGGAACGCGAACAGCAACAGCATCTGGGGCACAAAGCCCAGCACCGCGCCCACGCCCGCCACAATCCCGTCAAGAACCAGCCCTTGCAGCCAGTCGGCGCAATGAATTGCGTTCAGCCCGCTTTCGAGCGCTGGGGGAATGATTTCTCCAAAGAGCACTTCGTTCGTCCAATCGGTAACAAACGCGCCCACAGTCGTCACCGAAACAAAGTAGACAATGAACATCACCAGCGCAAAAATCGGCAGCGCCAGCCAGCGGTTTGTGATGATTCTGTCGATCTTGTCCGAAACGCTCCGCTTTCCTTTGTGCTTAATTTTTACACATCCCTCAATAATACCGCTGATATAGCTGTAACGCTCAGCGATGATGATGCTTTCGCTGTTGTTCTCCAGTGTCTCTTCCCGCCGGTGAATATCTTCTTCAATATGTGCCTGCAAATCCGCCGCCAACCCCAACTTTTTGGCAATTTTCTCGTCCCGCTCAAACAACTTGATGGCAAAAAAGCGCTGCTGCTCCTGAGGCAGGCCGTGCAGCGCGGCTGCT
>JAITBA010000208.1 GCA_031283835.1 Oscillospiraceae bacterium | reverse complement strand
CGAACTGCCCGCCGCAGGTGCGCGGGCACGTAAGCGTGCGAAAAAGACACCCTCGAGCGCGATCTGCTCACCGCAGGTGCGAAAGCTTGCAAAAGAGAGAGAATTTACTTGCGCGAACTGCCCGTCGCAGGCGCGCCGCAGAAATGGATGATCGAAACTGGTTTACATAGTGCTGGACTTGGAATGGAATTTGGTGTATAGCGCGAAAATTCGCGGCTATATTAACGAAATCATCGAAATCGGCGCGGTGATGCTTGATGAGCGTTTTTGCCAGGTGAGCACGTTTTCGGTGCTGGTAAAAAGCTCAATCGGGCGGCGGCTGCAAAACCATGTGCGCGAAATGACAAACATCAGCCACAAAGATTTGGCCAACGGCACCCCGTTCCCCGAGGCCGCGGCTCAATTTCGCAACTGGATTGGCGAACGGGAACACGTGATGCTCTCGTGGGGGGACGGCGACTTGCGCGTGCTGCTGGCCAACACCCGCTACCATATATCGTCGCAGGCGTTGAATTATATTCAGAATTACGTGGATTTGCAGGATTATTTTGGGCATCGCATGCACACTTCACGCGCGCAGCAGATTGGCTTGGCGGCGGCAGGAGAACTGCTGGGGTTCAACGTCGCCGACTACACGCTGCACCGCGCGCTGGACGACAGCCTGTTTGCGGCGGAATGCTTTAAGGCGATTTTTGAGCCGGAGGACTTCGTTTCGTTTATCCACGTGTGCGACAGCGCCTATTTGGCCGAGTTGGAATACAAGCCTCGCATCATCAGCGATATTCACAGCCCCTTGGTGGATCCGCGCCAGCTGTATTATATTTGCCGCAACTGCGGGCGGCCCGCCCGGCGCATGACGGAGTGGCGCTTTGCCAGCCGGGGCTTTCAGGCGGAATTTTTGTGCGCGGCGTGCAGTGTGCATGTTAAGGCTTTGGTGTCCTTTAAAAAAATGTATAGTTCCGTCGATATTAAGCGCAGTGCCCGGGAGATTCCGCCGGACGAAGAAGCGCCTTGCGTTGCAGAGCAATCGCAATAATGCCCTCCTGCCGGGCAAAACAGCGCAGAAGCCGTCGCTTGTTTTCGTCAACGTGCGCCAAGACAACCACCTTTGCCTGCCCGGCACTCCATTCCCAACAAAGCAGGCGGCAGGGCTTGCGGGTTTGCAGGTTTTGCAGCAGCCACAGCGTCGTTTTTTCGCAGGCCGGTTCGTAGGCAATGGTGACGATGCACCGTTGTTTTTGCATAATAATCACACCCTTTGTCCCATATTATTCAAACAGCCCGCTAGGAGATACCATGAATTTCACTTGCCTAATCCCTTGCCTGCTGGGCCTGGAGGGCCTGATTGCCGACGAACTGCGGGGCATGGGCGCGCAAAATGTGCGAGCCGAAAACGGGCAGGTGCTCTTTGAAGGCGACTGGGCCGTGCTGGCCCGCGCCAACCTGCGCTGCCGCTATGCAGAGCGGGTGCAGGTATTGCTGGGGCAATTTGAGGCCTGCAGTTTTGAGGCGCTGTTCCAGGAAACGAAGGGGCTGCCGTGGGAAGAGTGGATCGGCAAGCGCGATGCCTTCCCCGTGAAGGGCTATTCGCTGGGCAGCACGCTGTTTAGTGTGCGCGACTGCCAAAGCATCATCAAAAAAGCCGTGGCACAGCGGCTGACGGAGGTCTATCACCAAACGTGGCACGACGAAACCGGCCCGCTGCACCAAATCCAGTTTTCCATCATGAAGGACCAGGTGCGCCTGACGCTCGACAGCTCCGGCGCGGGGCTGCACAAGCGGGGCTATCGTTTGCAGGCGGGGGGCGCGCCGCTGAAGGAAACCCTTGCCGCGGCGCTGTGCCAGATTTCGAAGTTGCGGCCCTACCACACGCTGTATGACCCCATGTGCGGCTCCGGCAGCATTTTGATTGAAGGCGCGCTGCTGGCGCGAAACATGGCCCCCGGGCTGCACCGCAATTTTAGCTTTGAACGTTGGGGCGTGTGCCCGCGCGAAGTGTTGCCGCAGGAGCGCGAAGCCGCCCGGGCGTTGGCACAGCCCGCACCGCAATTCCGCGCTTTTGGGTGTGACATTGACGAGGCGGCTCTTGAAGTTGCCCGGGAAAACGCCAAGCGCGCGGGCGTGGCCGACTGCGTCGAGTTCTGCCGGGCGGATATGAAAGACTTTGCGCACCAAACGGCGCGCGGCACGCTCATCACCAACCCGCCCTATGGCGAACGATTGCTGGACGAGGGGCAAGCCGACGCGCTCATTGGCCAAATGGGCAAGGTTTTTGCGCCCCGCAAAGGCTGGAGCTACACCGTGATTTCGCCTAGCGAAGTTTTTGAAGCAACCTTCGGAAGAAAAGCGGACGCGCGGCGCAAGCTATATAACGGCATGCTAAAGTGCACGGCCTATATGTATTTTAAAAATTAATCCTACTATTCATTATATTAAGGAGGCTTTTTAATGCGGCACATTTTTATTGTGAACCCATGCAGCGGCAAGGGCAATGCTACACAAGATTTGGTGGAAAAGATTACCCAGGCGGTGCGGGCGGCGGGCATCCGCGCCGAAATTTATGCCAAGCCCAACAAAGAGGGCATGATTCGCTTTGTGAGCAAGGCCGCGCAGCAAAGCACCGACACCGGCGAGCCGTTGCGGGTCTATGCCTGCGGGGGCGACGGCACGCTGTTTTGCGCGGTGAACGCCACATATGGGCACAAAAACGTGCAGGTGGCGGCGGTTCCTTACGGCTCCGGCAACGATTTCATCCGTCTGTTTGGCTCAAAAGACGAACTGCAAGACATTGCGCGGCACATCAACGGCACGCCCCACTGGGTTGACGCCATCGAATGTAACGGGCAAATCGCGGTGAACCAGTGCTCCATGGGCCTCGACGCAGAGGTGTGCGCCAAGCAGAGCGACTTTAAAAAAGCACCCTGGATGACGGGTGAGTTCGCCTACACCGCGTCGCTGCTGTATTGCCTGACGCAAAAATTTGGCGGCAATTTCACAATCCAAATCGACGACGACGAGCCCATCAGCGGCGAATTTCTTTTTGCGGTGGGCGGCAATTCCCGCTGGT
>JAITBA010000191.1 GCA_031283835.1 Oscillospiraceae bacterium | reverse complement strand
TGCGCTGGCGGAAAAACGTATACAGCGAAGTGGCCATGGAGGCCAGCCCCGCCAGAACGGGGATCAAATAGTAAATCCCTTTGCGTTCATTGGGTGTGGCGCCCAAATCCAGCCCAAGAAAGGTGAACTGGTTGGTTGCAAAATCGTGAATTGTTTTGAAGAGATCCGCAGGAATTTTGTTCTCATATTCCGCGATATGCTCCACAATGCGCAGCTGTAGATAGGTGCTTTTTGTGCCGCCGGTGCCCAGCGCATTGGCAAAATCCACAAGATGCTGCTGCGCGTCGCTCAACTTTGGCAGGACCTCCTTGGCTTTTTCGGCGGCCTTAATTTGATCGAGAAGGGGCTGTGCGGCGTCCAGAAGCTTCTGCGTCTGGTTGGTGAGCAGTTTCAAAGTGTCGTCTTTTAGTTGCAGAGCATATTTCAGCGGCCGATAAATGGCCGAGATTAGGCCGAAAATAATGGGGAATTGCAGCAACATGCCGCCGGAGCAGCCCGCGCTCATGGGGTTGTAGCCCTCGCGGCGATAGAATTCCTGGGTTTCTTCGTTCAGGCGCTGCTTGTCGTCTTTGTATTTTTCTTGTATTTTGCGCATTTTGATTTGCATGCGCGCATTTTTGGCCTGGTTTTTTTGCTGGCTGATGGAACTGGGCAACATGAGCAAGCGGCAAAAAATGGTGAAGATAATAATCGCCACGCCATAGTTGTCTACCCAGTGATAAATCGTGCGCATGATTGGGCCGAACACGACGCCCAGCACATCATAAATTGCAGTGTAAAAATTTCCCATGCGGTGAAGATCCCCCTATCTTTTTTTGGGCGGCACGGGGTCGTACCCCCCGGGGAAGAAGATGTTACAACGCAAAAAGCGGCGCAGCGCCAACAAAAAACCCACGAATGCACCATGCACTTCCACCGCTTCCAGCGCGTAATGGGAACAGGTGGGGTAATAGCGGCACACGGGCGGCAGCAACGGCGAAATTTTGCGCTGATAAAAGCGGATGATTGCGAGCATTGCGTGTTTCATGGGCGGTTCACTGCTCCCCATTGCGGATAACGCCCAGTTTTTTTAGGTGCGCCCGCATGGTTTGTTGCACCTGGGTGCTTTTGACAAAGCGGGTTTTGGTGCGGGCCACAAACACAACATCCCAGTTGGCCGTAAAAGGCTCGTCCAAGGTGCGCAATGCCTCGCGTATGACCCGGCGACAGCGGCTGCGGGCCACGGCATTGCCAACTTTTTTGCTGGTGGTGATGCCGTAACGGCATTTGCCCGCCCGATTTTTCAGGGCATATGTGACCAGGGCGGGTGCCGCGAGGGATTTCCCCCGGCCATAGGCGCGACGAAAATCCCCGTTCAACTTGAGTGTTTCCATTAGTATGTGAGTTGCTTGCGGCCCTTTGCGCGGCGGCGCGCAAGCACTTTGCGGCCATTGCGGTCCGCCATGCGCTTGCGAAAGCCGTGCTCCTTTTTGCGGTGCAGCTTTTTGGGCTGATAGGTACGTTTCATATCGCAACAAAATCCTTTCGGTAGAAATCAGGTGGAAGCCGAACAGATACAGCGCGGAAACACGCACAACGCTATGTTTTTGCGCCGAAGGCAAGACGCCATGCCGCAGGCAATTAGCGCTTGCTGAACTGCGGGGCGCGGCGGGCTTTCTTTAGGCCGTACTTCTTGCGTTCCTTCATGCGCGGGTCGCGGGTGAGAAACCCGGCGGCTTTGAGCGCGGGGCGCAGGGCCGGGTCAAAGAGCAACAGAGCGCGGGCAACACCGTGACGGATGGCGCCGGCTTGGCCGGAAACACCGCCGCCGCCTACGCGGCAAACAATATCCACCTTGCCCAGCAGCTCGGTGAGAGCCAGGGGCTGGCGAACGATCAGCTTCAGGGTTTCGAGGCCAAAATAGTCGTCAATATCGCGATTGTTGATGGTGATTTTGCCTTCGCCGTGATAAACACGCACGCGGGCCACAGATTTTTTGCGGCGGCCGGTGCCATAAAAAAACGGAATGGTATCGTACATAATTCAGATTACCTCCTTCAAAGTGCCCATGCTTCGGGCTGTTGGGCCTGGTGCTTGTGTTCCGCGCCGTCAAAAATTTTTAGGCGGGTAAGTGCCTTGCGGCCCAGCGTGGTGTCGGGCACCATGCCTTTTGTTGCCAGTTGCATTGCAAATGAGGGGCGGGTTTTCATCAGAATGTCGTAGCCGACGGTCTTTAGGTGGCCGATGTAGCCTGTGTGGTGCTGGTACTTTTTTTGCTGCAATTTTTTGCCGGTGAGCACCGCCTGAGACGCGTTGATGATAACCACGAAGTCGCCGCAATCGGCGTGGGGAGCAAAGGTGGGCTTGTGTTTGCCGCGCAAAAGCGTGGCTGCCTGGGCAGCGACTTTGCCAAGTGGCACGCCGGCCGCATCAAGCACATACCACTTGCGGACGATGGTTTCCGCTTTGGGCATAAAAGTGGACATGCGATTACCTCCGAATATTTACTTTTTCATTCCAGAATATTATAACGCACTGCACGCGCCCTGTCAAGCTTTTTTTTCGTTTTTTCAATATTTTGGCCAAAGAACTCGCATATGCTCGCATAATCTCGTTTTTTTGATTTGATTGCTCGCGAATAAATTACGCCTCCTCACGGGCGGCGCGGGGAGGCGGCTGCGCTTTTTGTACTAGACTGCAGTAATAACTATGGACAAATTTTGCGAAGAAGTCTAATAGGTTTGTGCGATGGCGGCGGTGCCCAGTGCGGCACGGTAGAGCAGAGCCAGGTCGGCTTCGTCAACAAGGGCGTCGTGGTTCACGTCCGCGGCAAAAAAGTAGGGGGAATCGGCGGCCATTTTGGCGGGGCGGCTGCCGGCCAGCATAGCGCGCAACTCGGCCCAATCGTCCAGATCGATGAGGAAATTGCCATCGAGATCGCCAAAAACCACCATGATGTAGCCGCCATAACTGTGACTTTCGCCTTCGTTCCATAGCGTGGCCAGGCTGCCGGTGCCTGTGACATCGCGGTTTTCGGGTTTTTT
>JAITBA010000204.1 GCA_031283835.1 Oscillospiraceae bacterium | reverse complement strand
GTTTTTTTTGTCATTTCTTTAATACGCTTCCTTTCGCAAAAAATTCCTGTTTTTTTCTTGGTGAGAGGGGTTGCTGTTTGTTTATTGCTTTATCATGATACATCACCCACCCAAAATAGTCAACTGGTTTGGCGCGAAAAACATGCCGGATTTTTGCGAAAAAAAATGAATCCCCACCTTCTGGAAATCATTCACAGAAGGGCAGGGAAATATTGCCACATTGTTTCCGCTTTATTCCATTTTAGCAGGTGTAGGGCAGCCGCCGCGCCTTAAAAATTTCTCAATATTTTTGCGGCGGTCTTGTTTGCAAGCAAAAAACTTCACCCCGCGGCACGCCCTTCGCACAGCATGGCTGCCAGCGCCGAAAAGCGCAGCGATTTGTGGTGGTTTGCCACCATTTGCGCCAGGGTTTGGCGGCTCCCCACAAGGATGAGCAGCTTTTTTGCGCGGGTGACGGCGGTGTAGAGCAGGTTGCGGTAGCACAGCAGTTCTGTAACGCCAACCACCGGGATCACCACAGCGGGGAATTCGCTGCCCTGGCTCTTGTGCACCGTCACAGCGTAGGCGTGCTCCAGTTCTTCCGATGCCGCATCAAAGGGGTATTCTGTCACACGGTCGTCGTCGAAGCGGATTTTGAAAATGCCCTCGGGAGGCAAAATTTTCTCGATCACCCCAATATCGCCGTTATAAACGCCCATGCCGCCCTCCGCGTCGCCGGGGCGCTGCCACAGCAGGTCATAATTATTTTTTATCTGCATAACCTTGTCGCCCTCGCGGAACAGGCGATGGCCCACGCGGTGCTCTTTTTTGTGCCCGTTTTGCGGGTTCAGCGTTTCTTGCAGCAGCTCGTTGAGCCGCCCGGTGCCGCACGCGCCCTTGCGGCTGGGGCACAGCACCTGAATATCGCCCAGCGGGTTGTAGCCATAGGCCTTGGGCAACCGCGTGCCGCACAGCTGCACAATGGTCTGCGCCGCCCGGGCGCCGTTTTGCCGCTCAAGAAAGAAAAAGTCGCCCTCCTTCGCGTCCAGAGCCGGCAGCTCACCTCGCACAATCGCGTGAGAGTTCACCACAATCAGGCTTTCGAGGGCTTGCCGAAAGATTTTTGTCAACCGCACAACGGGCAAAAAGTGATGCGTCCCAGCGCTTTCTGCGCCGGTCAGTGCATCCACCTTCATCAATTCCTGCAACACGCAGCCCGCGCCCACCGGCGGCAGCTGGTCGGCATCACCCACCAGCACCAAGCGGCAGCCCAGTGGCAGGGCGTCGAGCAGCGCCGAAAACAGCGCCGTGTCCACCATCGAAACCTCATCTACAATCACCGCCTGCACAGGCAGCGGGTTTTGCCGGTGCCGCGCAAAGCGCTGGTGGTCGTCTTCGCCCCACTCCACCTCCAGCAGCCGATGAATCGTCTTCGCGTCCTGCCCGGTAAGCTCCTGCATGCGCTTGGCGGCCCGGCCCGTCGGCGCCGTCAGGGCCACCTTCAGTTTTGCCGCCAAAAACAGCTGCAAAATCCCTTTGAGCGTGGTTGTTTTGCCCGTGCCCGGCCCACCTGTGAGCAGCAACAGCCCCTGCTCCATGGCAATGCGCATGGCCTGTCGCTGCAATTCGTCATAGTGGATCCCGTGTGCGTCCTCCATGCGCGTGACCAGAGTATCGAAGTCGCCGTCCCATTCTGTCTTTGCGGGAGGGAACGCCAGAATGTCGCCAATGCGCACCGCACAATTTTTTTCGGCCTTAAAAAGCGCCGGAAGAAAAATCAGCGTATTTTTTTCGTCTTTAAGCGGGGCATACGCAACCAGCCGCTTTTCGTCCAGCAGCTGGTCGATGGCCGCCTGCGCCTGCGGCAATGCAATTTGCAGCAACGCCGCACAGGGTTCGGGCAGGCGCGCGGCAGGCATGCAAGTGTGGCCGTTTTGGTAGCAGTGGCGGCGCATGACGTGCAGCACGCCGGCGATGGCGCGTTGCAGCGCGTCGGGCGGTGCCGGCAGCGCCTGGGCAATGGAGTCGGCCCGCGCAAACCCCACGCCCGGTTCGCCTTCGCACAAAAGATAGGGGTTCTGCAGCACCAGCTCCGCTGTGCGCGGACCGTAGGCCTTGTAGGCCCGCAGGCACTCCGCCGTCGTAAGCCCCAGCCGCTCCAGAGAGATCATCACCTGCCGCAACGAGAATTGTTTGCAAAAACTTTCGCTAATCTGCTCTGCTTTTTCTGCCGAAATCCCCCGGATGCCGGCCAAACGGCCGGGGTGGTTTTTGAGCACGTCAATCGTCTGGTCGCCAAAGGTTTCAATAATCCGCTGTGCCGTTGTGCCCCGCACACCCTTAATCATCCCGGAGCCGAGGTATTTGAGCACTTCGCTCTGGGTGACAGGCATGCTGCGCTGGCAAAGCTGTGCGTCAAACTGCTTGCCATACGTGGGGTGGAACCGCCACCGTCCACGCAGCAACAACGCTTCACCCGCCGTCACCTGCGGCAAAACGCCCACGGCGGTCACCAATTCCCCGCCGCAAGCCACGTCCATCACCGTGAAACTATTTTCGTCGTTACGAAAGCTAACCGCTTCCACAACGCCCTGCAATTCGTCAGGGCAGTCTTGTTCGTTCAAATGGATCTCCTTGCGTTTTTGACAGTTTTGCCTTGCGTGATTTTTTTGCAAAGCACGGCGGAAAAATCGCGCAAAAGACCGCTGCGATGCATTTGTTTGGCAAGGCCTAGCCGCCCAGCAGCGCCAACGAAAGCACGTAGGCAAAACCAGTCCGCACAGGCGCGGGCGTTTGCGCGATTGCCTTAAGATTTTTGCCCGCATGTTCCGCGGCAAGAACCGCATGGCACAGGGCAATGCCCATATCAATCTGGTTCATGGGGGTCATGTGCTTTTTTAGTAGACCTGTGGCGGGCGCGCCACGCGTGGAGGGTCTGCCCCTCCAGTGTAAAAAACCACGGTTGGCTGTTGCGGGCGCTGGGGGCCAGGCGAACAGGTTCCAGCAGCGCATGCAGGGTCGGGGCGTCCGTCACTTCCTCAATGGCCTTGCGGTCAAAGCCCGCAAGGGGGCGAGCCAGCGCTATTGAGGCGCAGCCAATCTTCATCGCCATAGCATAGACCATTCCTGCGGGCGCCTGAATATCCTTGGGCGCCAACCCCATGCCAAACCACAGCCTACCAAGCCCCTTCGCATGCAACGCTAGGTCAATTTGCTGCATCACAAAGCCAAGGTTCACGTGCGAAAGCTGTGTTGCCTCGCAAAAACCATAGATCCGCCAGCCCTCCTTGGCCCTGGCCAGCTCCAGCCGATAGGTTTCGCCCGGCAGCAGCGGCTGTGCGTTTGCTATGCTTGCCTTTGCAAGCGCAATCTGTTCGTCTGTCAGCGGTTTTGTGTCGTCATAATGCCGGATTGAGCGGCGTTCAAGCATCGCGTGATAAAGAGATGTGTCTAACATATCGATTTCCCTTTCAAAATTATGATATACAGGATGTACTATTGCAGTTCCAGCAGCCGTGCCGCGTTGCCGCCCAAAATGGCGTCCGCAACGCCCGCGTCCTCCGTCAGCTCCCGCACATAGGTGATTTCGTCCAGTGGGTCGACCCAGGGCACATCTGTGCCAAAGAGCACACGCGCAGGATTGTGGGCAGCGAGGATTTCGCGGGCCCAGGGCGGGGGCAGCTTGCGTGCGCTGTACGCCGTGTCGAAATATATATCTTTGCCGCACAGGTGCGTCAGCACGTCGCGCCACAGCAGGTAGCCGCCAAAATGCGCCGCCACCACGGGTGCGCCCTCAAAGTGCGGCAGGGCGGCGGCCAAACGCCGCGGCGTGCAATGCACCGGGTCTGGCAGACCTATATCGACACCCGCGTGAAACAACGTCACCAGCCCCAACTGCGCAATCGCATGATAGATTGGCGCCATACGCGCTTCATCCGGATAAAACCCCTGGTAATCCGGGTGCAGTTTTATGCCTTTGATACCCGCCGCCTTGAGCCGTCGCAGCTCTTCCGGTACGTCCGGTGCATCGGGGTGAACGGAGCCAAAGGGGAGGAAGCGTGGCTCTGCCAACAGCGCAATGGCAAAGTCGTTCACCGCCTGCTGTTGCCTGGGGTTTG
>JAITBA010000160.1 GCA_031283835.1 Oscillospiraceae bacterium | reverse complement strand
CAGCCTTTTTCGTGGCTGCGCCGCCACAGCACAAACATACCAATCTGCGAAAGCGTGAACGTGATAAACACACCGGCGGCATAGAGGGGGATCATACGGTGCGTGTCGGCCTTAAAGAGCACCACAAGGGCGCCGGCGGCCAGCCCGATGAAAAGAATGCCGTTGCTAAAACTGAGCTTGGCGCCACGGTGGGCAAATTGGCGGGGCATGTAGCTATCGCGGGCCAAAATGGCCAACAGCTGCGGCAGACCGCTATAGGCTGTGTTGGCGGCAAGGAGCAAAATGAGCACGGTGAAGCCCTGCAGGGCGTAGTAGAAGATATCGCCGGGCAGACCCAAGCCGCCAAACACCCGGTGCCCCAGCTGCGACAACACTGTTTCGTAGCCCTTGGCCTCGGGGTCGAGCAGCACGGGTTTGAGCAGGGAGGAAAGCACGGCGGTGCCGCCAAACACCAGCAAGATGATGCCGCCCAACAGCAGTAGCACCCGGGTTGCCGTGCGGCGGGAGGGTTCGCGGAACAAGGGCACGGCGTTGCTGACGGCCTCGACGCCGGTGAGGGCCGAACAGCCCGAAGAAAACGCGCGCAAAAACAAAAACAGCAGCGCCGCACCCGCGCCCTCAAGGGCTTTGGAGGGATTGACGGCCGCTTCGCCGTGAACAATGGGCGTAATGCCGCCGGTGAGCAGGCGAACAAAGCCCACGCCCAGCAGCAGCACAATCATCACGACGAATAGGTAGGTGGGCACGCCAAAAATTTTTGCGGATTCGCCCACGCCGCGCAGGTTGAGCAGCGTGAGAAGGGCAATGCCGCCCAGGCAAATGGGCAGCACAAAATTATCGAGGGCCGGAAAGGCGGAAATGAGCGCCTGGCTGGCGGAAGACACGCTGACGGTGACGGTGAGGATGTAGGCTACGACAAGCGTGGAGGCGGCCAACAGCGACGTGCCCCGGCTGATATTCTCTTGCGTGACGCTATAGGCGCCGCCGCCGCCGGGGTATTTTTTGATCATTTGGGTGTAGGAAAAAATGAGCACACCCAACAGCACAAAAATAGGGATCACCACCAGCAACGACTGGAAATAGGCCGCGGCGGCCAACACCGGCACCAGCACCAGCAACACTTCCTCGATGGCGTAGGCCACGGAAGACACCGCGTCGCTGGCCATGATGGGCAAGCCCCACAGTACCGATAATTTTTCGTGCCCCATCTGGTCGTTGCGCAGGGGCCGCCCCAACAGAATGTGTTTGGCTTTGCGCGCGATGGTTCTAAGGCTCATGGTTTTACCTCGTTTTTAGAATTCATGATTCTTAAAGTGTTTTTGTGATGTGCGCGGTCGATTTGCCCCCGGCCATCAAAAACACCTTGCCGGCCTGGCCGTGAAGGGTGTGGGAGGGCTCGCAGCAGGTGAGGAAAACTTGCCAGCCCTCGAGGTAGCGCAGCAGGTCGCGCTGACGGCAAGCGTCGAGTTCGCTGAGCACGTCGTCGAGAAGGGCAATGGGCTGCTCGGCAGTGGCGGCGCGTAGCACGGTGGCCTCGGCCAGCTTGAGCGCCAAAGCGGCGCTGCGCTGCTGCCCCTGGGAGCCAAAGATTCGCAGCGGTTTTTCGTCAAGGGTGAGCACAAGATCGTCGCGGTGAGGGCCGATAGTGGTCATCCGGCAGCGCTGGTCTGTGGGGCGGGCCCGCCGCAGGGCGGCAAGATATACCTCCGCGCCGGGTGCGGTTTCTCCTTCGCCTAGCGGTGCAAAGCGCAGCCGCAACACCTCGCGGGCGGCGGAAATGCCCGCGTAGAACTCCTGCGCCAGGGGGGTTAGCTGCGCCAGCCAGCGCAAGCGCGCATTGGTAAGCGCCGCGGCGCTCTGTGCCAGCGCGGCATCCCACACCTCCAGCATTTCGGGGCTTGGGGCGGCTTGCCGCAGCAGCGCGTTGCGCTGTGCCAGCGCCTTCAGGTATTTTGAGAGCCGCACGGCATAGCCGGGGGTTAGCATGCTCAAGGCCACATCGATGAAGCGGCGACGCTCGCCCGGGCCGCCCTGTGCCAGCGAGAGGGTCGCCGGGGTGAAGGCCACCGCCGGAAAAACACCCAGCATGCGGCGGGGTGTGGGTTCCGCAAAACCGTTGAGGTGCAGCAGGCGCTTTTTTTGCGTGAGCGCAAGCGACGCGGTCTGTTCGCGCGCGTTGGAGCAAAAGGTAAGCGCTAGCCGGGCCGTGCTTTGCCCGTGGGTCAGCAGTTCGGTGTTATCGGCACCACGAAAGCTGCGACAGCCGGTAAAAAGCCACAGTGCTTCGATGAGATTGGTTTTGCCCTGCCCGTTCTCGCCGAAAATGACGTTGACACCAGGGCAGGGCAAAAATTCCGCCTGTGCAAGGTTGCGAAAATTTTGGGCTTCGAAGGACTGCACATACAAAAGAGCTTACCTCAAAATTCATCTTTGAATAAAAATGGAACCTCGCGCGGTGCGGTTGCGCCCGTTAATTTTCGTCGGCCGACGCGTCCGCAAGGTAGGTTGTGCCCGCAAAACGCACCGTGTCGCCCGCGCGCAGCTTTTTGCCGCGCTGGGTGCACACTTCGCTATTCACACGCACATGGCCTGTTTGGATTTCGAGCTTGGCCTGTCCGCCGCTTTCCACGGCGTTGCACCGCTTAAGAAACGCGTCGAGCCGGATGAAGGCCGTGCGGATTTTGATGGCGACAGGCGGGGCAGGGGGCTTTAATTTTACGATAAAAGGCTTATGCATCACAAAACGCACCTTCATTCTTACGGAGTAAAAAACGCGCGCACGCGCGGCGTGTTGGCAGGGTCTAGTCGTTCTTCAGCCGCACCGGCAGCACCATAAACAAGAACGCGTCGCCTTCGGGCGGGAGAATGACCACGGGCTGCACGGCGCCGTTGAAGCTGATGCGCACCTGATCGGTGTCGCACGCGCGCAGAGCGTCGAGCAAAAAGCGGTTGTTGAAGCCGACTTCAAAGCCCTCGCCGGCAATGTCGGCCCCCACACTGTCACGCGCGGTGCCCACGCCCGTGGCGCAGGTGAACTCCAAACGGCCTTCATCGGGCAGCACGCCGCAGCGAATGGGGCTTTTGATTTTCTCCGTGATAATCAGCGAAATACGCTCAATCGCACCAATCAGCGCGCGCGTATCGGCGGCGGCTTCGGTCTTGAAGGCCGCGGGGATTGCCGCGCGATAGTTCATGAATTCGCCGTCCAGCAAGCGGCTCACCATGTGATAGCTGCCAATGTCGAACACGATGTGACGGCGTCCAACGGCAACGGCCACATCGGCGTCCTCCGCGCCGCTCATCTTCAAAATTTCGCCCAGAGCTTTGGGCGGCACAACGAAGCTTAGCGCGTCGCCGTCATAGGCAATCGGCTCACGGCGCACCGCAAGGCGGAACCCGTCGATGGCGGCAAGCCGCAGTTCACCCGCGCTCACCTCAAACTTCACACCCGTGTGGATGGGCTTCGTGTCGGGGTTCACGGCCACGGCAAAAATGGTTTGGCGAATCATCTCGCGCAGGGTGCCCAGGGGCACGGGCAGGGGCACGCCGCCGGTGATGGAGGGCAATTCCGGGTATTCCTCGGCGCTCATGCCGTTGATGCGGAAGCGGCTTTCCCCGCTCGAAATGCGCGCAAGACAGCGGCTGTCGCACTCAATTTCGATGGTATCGCCCGGCAGCTTGCGCAAAATTTCACACAGCACCTTCGCGTTGAGCACCACCGCGCCGGGTTCCTTCACGCGTGCCTCAATTTGCGTTTGAATCCCCACCTCGAGGTCGTAGCCCGTGAGAAACAGCACCCCCGCAGCGTCCGCCTTCAGATAAATCCCCTCGAGTGCGGGAATGGTCGTTTTGCCCGAAATGGCTCGCTGCACATTTTGGCAGGCCTCGGCCAGCAAGCCGGTGGCGCAATTGAATTTCATGGGCGTGATCCTTTCTTTGTATGCTATATAGTATTCTATAGTAGTAGTAGTAGGGGGTGTTAACTTCCGTAATAAGTGGGCGCAGACCCGTTGGATCAAGGGAAGAGGGGAGAGGTGGGTGCGGTGGGCAAGGGTTGGTTTTGCACAGGCACAAAATTTGCCATGTGAAAAAGTTGGAAAACGTGGGTGTGGAAAAGGGAAAGCATGGTGGAAAAGTCCTACGGTTATTCCAAATTTTGTTTTTTTGCGCGCACAGAGGTGCAAAGTTTTTTGGTGAATAAGAGGAATAACAAAGTTAGATGCGGCGGCGGCCCTCGAGGGCACGGGCGAGGGTGACTTCGTCGGCGTACTCAAGTTCCGCACCGACGGGGACACCGTAGGCCAGGCGGCTCACTTGCACGCCCAGGGGCTTGAGCAGACGGGCGAGATAGATGGCGGTGGCCTCGCCTTCGACGGTGGGGTTTGTTGCCATAATGACTTCGCTGACCAGGTCGTCTTCGAAGCGGCGGAGCAATTCTTTGACGGTGAGGGCTTCGGGGCCTATGCCGTTGAGGGGAGAAATGACCCCGTGCAACACGTGATAAAGCCCGCGGTATTCGTGCGTGCGTTCGATGGCGGCCACGTCCCGGGGGTCCTCCACCACGCAAAGGATAGAGCCATCTCGGGTGGCACTGCGGCACACGGCGCACAGTTCTTGGTCGGTTAGGTCGCAGCACACAGCGCAGCGGCGCACCTGGGTGCGGGCCTGCACAATGGCTTCGGCGAAGGCATTGGCTTCTTCGGCAGACATGTGCAGGGTGAAGTATGCCAGACGCTGCGCGCTTTTGCGGCCAATGCCCGGCAAACGGCCAAACTGCTCGGCCAGGCGCGCAAGGGGCGCAATTTGCTGTTCCATAGGCCCTAGAATATCTCCCCGGGCATGCCGGGAAGGTTTAGATTCAGGTTGCCGCGAGATTGCGCAATGCCCTGCTGCATCGCCTCGCCGGCTTTGCCCAGCGCTTCGTTTGCGGCGGCCAGTACCAGGTCTTCGAGCATTTCGGCATCTTCGGGGTCAATGACCTCCGGTGCAATTTTGATGCGGAGCAGCTCTTGCTTGCCGTTGCATTCGGCCGTGACAGTGCCGCCGCCTACGCTGGCGCTGAAGGTGGTCGCTTCCACTTCTTGCTGCACGCGCGCCATGTCTTCTTGCATCTTCTGAATCTGCTTCATCATTGCGGCTTGCCCGCCGCCGCGATATTCATCGGGGAGTCTTGCTTTCATGTGGCGTTCTCCTGTTAATTATAATACACTTTTCGAAAAGCGAAGAGAAATTTAAATTTTTTTGGGGAGTTAATTGAATCGGCTATAATTTTCGGCCAGGCGGGCAAGGGGGTCTTGGCCGACGACGGGTTGCTGCTCGGCGGAGGAACGGTAAAGGCCCAGACGCACCTTGCGGTCGGTCACGTGGTAGATGGCTTCGCGCAGGCTGTTGGCATGTGTGTTTTGCTTGATGAAGGCCCCAAAAGCCGCGTTGTCGCTTTTAATCAGCACAAAATCGCCGCGCACATAGGCCGTGGAACCGTTGAGTATGCCTGCCAGCGGCGGGTTGGTGCTTTGCAGTGCCACAACAACCGAAGGCCATTCGGCAAACAGCCTGTCTTCGCCGGAAGCCGCGGGCGGCTCGCTCTCGTGGGGGGTGGGTGACGGTTGCGGCGCGGGCGGCTCGCTCTCGTGGGGTGCGGGCGACGGTTGCGGCGCGGGGATTGTGGGTGACGGTTGCGGCGCGGGGGGTGCGCTCTCGTGGGGTGCGGGCGATGAGAGTTTGATGAGGGCCAGCTCCATTTCCAGGCGGCGGTCGGTGCTGCGGCGCAGAGAGATGGCGGCTTGCTCAAGGGTTTCGGTGAAGCGCAGTAGCTGCGGGGTGGTTAGCAGGCCTGCCTGGGCTTGGTAGAGCTGTAAATCTTCGTCGGTGCACAGGAGGAATTCTTTTGGGTTGCGCACGGTGAGAAGGATTAGGAGGTTGCGCAGGTGCGAGAGCAATTCTTCGCACAGACGTTCCATGTCGCACGCGTCTTGGTAGAGGGTTTGCACCAGCGAGAGGCAGGTGGCAATGTCGCGCTCGAGCACGGCATCAATCAGCGCAAAAAGGTAGCGTCTATCGGCTATGCCAATGCACCGTGCCACGTAGGCGGCGGAGATGGGTTCGCCCTCAACGCGGCAGCGGTCGAGCAGCGAAAGGGCATCGCGCAGGGCACCGTCGGCCACCCGCGCCAGCAGCAGGGCGGCGGCGGGCTCCAGGGCAAGGTGTTCGCCCTCGGCCACATGGAGCAGGCGCGCGGCAATATCTTCGGCGGAAATACGATGAAAATCGAAGCGCTGGCACCGGCTGAGCACGGTGGCCGGCAGCTTGTGCGCCTCGGTTGTGGCCAAAATAAAAATCACATAGCCCGGCGGTTCCTCGAGGGTTTTGAGCAGCGCGTTGAAAGCGCCGGCCGAAAGCATGTGCACTTCGTCGACGATGTAGACGCGGTATTTGCCCTGGGAGGGCAGAAAGTTGGTTTCGTCGCGCAGGTCGCGGATGTTGTCTACGCCGTTGTTGCTGGCCGCGTCGATTTCGATCACGTCGAGGAGGGAACCGCTGTCGATGCCCTTGCAGATGTCGCAGGCGTTGCAAGGCTCGCCCTCGGAGGGGTGCGGGCAGTTGACCGCCTTGGCCAGAATGCGCGCGCACGAGGTTTTGCCGGTGCCCCGTGGCCCGGTGAAAAGATAGGCATGCGAAAGCCGCCCGGCCAGCAAGGCCCGGCGCAGCGTTTGCGTCACGTGATTTTGGCCCACCACGTCGCTGAACGTGGGGGAACGCCATTTGCGGTAGAGGACTTGGTACATTGCGTTGCTCCTAACGGTGCGGCGATGGTTGCGGTTTGGCAAGGGTGTTTTTGCAAAAGCGTGCTGGGCAAACCGCAAAGCGCCCGGTTGACACAAAAATCCGCCGCGCACGCCGGCACGCGGGGAAGTTGGTAGGATAGGGCGTGTTGACACTAACGCTCAACGCCCATCTTCTGGCGGATTTTCCGCCGTTCTGCGTTAATTTTTTTTTGTAATACGAAAGTATGACTGCAAAAAAATTGCCTTGCCCGGCAAA
>JAITBA010000159.1 GCA_031283835.1 Oscillospiraceae bacterium | reverse complement strand
GGTTGCCGACGCCGGCTCCGCGCTCACCGTCATGGTCAGCGCGTCAATCAAAATATCTGCTTTGCCCAGACCGTATTCCGCCGCCCGGGCATAGATTTTTTCCGCAATGGCCAGCCGCCCTTCCGCCGTGGCGGGGATACCGTCCTCGTCCAGCAGCAGTGCCACCACCACGCCGCCATATTTTTTGGCCAGCGGAAACACGGCACGCATGCTGTCTTCTTTGCCGTTGACGGAATTGATGAGCGCTTTGCCGTTGTAGCGGCGCAACGCGGCTTCGAGCACGGCGGGCCCGGCGCTGTCAATCTGCAATGGCAGCGGGCACGCGCGCTGCAGACGGGTCACGGCCTCCAGCATTGCGGCGCCTTCGTCGATGCCGGGCATGCCCACGTTCACATCCAGGGCATGCGCGCCGGCCTGTGCCTGCGTCAGGGCTTCGTCCAAAATATAATCCCAGTCGCCCGCCCGCAAATGCTGCTGAAACAGTTTCTTTCCTGTGGGGTTGATGCGCTCGCCAATGAGCACCGGCAGGCCGCCAAAACGCAGCACTTGCGACGCGCTGGCAATCACAGGGCAGGTCGCCGGCTTGCGCGGCACGCATACGACGTCTTTGCAACGTGCGGAAAGCGCCGCGATATGCGCGGGCGTGGTGCCGCAGCAACCGCCAAGAACCGAAGCGCCCAGCTTTAGGAGTTCCGCGCTTTGCTCCGCGAATTCTTCCGGCGCCAGTTCAAAAAAGGTTTGGCCGCCGCGCACCACGGGCAGGCCTGCGTTGGGCTGCACAATCACCGGCAAATGGGTCGCCGCAAGAAGCTCTGGCAGGGCTTGCAGTGCCCGGGACGGACCGGCGCCGCAGTTGAGCCCCAGCGCCGCCACGCCCATGCCCTCCAATGTCACAGCAACCGCCGCCGCGCTGCCCCCTGTGAGAAGCCGCCCGTTTTCCTCCAACGTGCAAGTGGCAAATATAGGTGTTTTTGGGGCGGCTGCCTTTAGCCCCAACACCGCCGCCCGCAGCTCCGTCAAATCCGTCATGGTTTCGACGAGGAACAAATCGGCGTTTTTGCCCCGCATGCCAATTTCGCGGAATATCTCCACAGCTTCCTCGAAAAGCAGGTCGCCCAGTGGCTCCAGCAGCTTGCCTGTGGGGCCAACATCAAGCGCTACATACCCCTCGTTGCCGTCGTCTAGGGACTTGCGCGCGCAGGCAATGCCCGCCGCGATTATTTCGTTCAATCCTTCCGGGTATTTTAAGCGATTCGCGCCAAACGTGTTGGTCGTCATCACCTGCGCCCCGGCAGCCCTGTAGGCCCGGTGAATCGCAACGATATCATCGGGCCGGTTGATATTCCAGGTTTCGGGCTTTTCGCCGCTGCGCAAGCCCCGTGCCTGCAACAGCGTACCCATGCCGCCGTCCATCAGCAGGGGCCTTTCATTGTTCCAAAACGACATAGGGGTCTCCTCTATTTGTGAATTATAGGGTCGGCCTGCAGCCTTTCAATCATAAGGTGGAATTAAAGAGTACATTGTGCAGGTTTTGCCAGATGGCGCGCGCCACGTCGGGTTTGTTCATTGAATAGACATGCACCGCGCCAATACCGGAAGCAAAAAGATCCACGATTTGTTCGCAGGCGTAGATGATGCCCGCTTGCTGCATGGCCGCGGGGGTGTCGCCGTATTTATCGACGATCGCACGGAACCGCGCGGGCAAAAACGCACCCGAAAGGCGGCAGATACGTTCAATCTGTCGGCCGTTAGTCACAGGCATAATCCCCGCCACCACAGGCACCGTTACGCCCAGTTCCCGGATTTGGTAGATAAACTTATAGAGCAAATCGTTGTCAAAAAACATTTGCGTGGTGAGGAACTGCGCGCCTGCGTCCACCTTTTCTTTCAGGTAGCGTCTGTCTCGGGCGGGACTGGCATTTTCTACATGGCCTTCGGGGTAGCAGGCCGCGCCGATGCCAAACCCGCCGAAGGCCGCAATTTCACGAATCAAATTGGCGGCGTAGGGGTAATCGCCCGCGGGCTGCACCGCACCGCCTGCAGGAAAGTCGCCCCGCAGAGCCATAATATTTTTGATACCCGCGCTGCGCAAGGCCTGCAACCGTGCCAGCACCTGCGCTCGCTCGGCGCCCACGCACACCAAGTGCGCCAACGCAGGCACGCCGCAGCGCTGCTGAATCTGCTGCGCCACCGCCAGCGTGTAATGGTCGGTGGTGCCGCCCGCGCCGTAGGTCACACTCATGAACCCGGGCCGCAGTGCCGCAATTTCTAGCGCCGCCCCGGTCACCCGGTCATAGCTTTCCTCTTTTTTGGGCGGAAACACCTCAAACGAAAGGCAAGGCTTTGCGTGTGCCTGTGCCAGTAGGTCTGGAATTTGCATGGAGAAACTCCTTTGCTGCAAAAATGATGATTCTTTATTATAACACATATTTTTATAGATGTATAGATGCTTGCGGGGATTTTTTTTGCGGATCGACAGCCGGCGGCATGGATTGCGCTTGCAAGCAAAAGGCGCACCGCCGATCCGGCTAAAATCGGCGGTGCTGTTATGGATGGGATTGCTATAAAATATTAGGGCGTGTTGACACTAACGCTCAACGCCCATCTTCTGGCGGATTTTCCGCCGTTCTGCGTTAATTTTTTTTGTAATACGAAAGTATGACTGCAAAAAAATTGCCTTGCCCGGCAAA
>JAITBA010000047.1 GCA_031283835.1 Oscillospiraceae bacterium | reverse complement strand
GGCGTGTTGACACTAACGCTCAACGCCCATCTTCTGGCGGATTTTCCGCCGTTCTGCGTTAATTTTTTTTGTAATACGAAAGTATGACTGCAAAAAAATTGCCTTGCCCGGCAAAAAATTCGCTCAAAATCTGGACATTTCGGATAGTGTCAACACACCCTAGCCGCGCACAGCCAGCCCGTCCATCCAATCGAGGCCGGCGGGCACGCCGCTGCGGGCGCACAATTCTTCCCATACGGCGCCCAGGGGCAAGAGCTTCAGCTCCTCCTGCGCGGCAAACAAACGGGTGAAGTCGCGGGCGTCTTGCAGGGCTTTTAGTTGTTTGTGGGGCAGTAGCAGGGCGCTTAGCAGCGCTTTGCGCACGTTGCGCAGACCGATGACCCACGCGGCTACCCGGTGAATGCTCGCGTCAAAATAATCCAGCGCAATCAGCGTGCGATCCCACGCGTCGCAGCGCACAATTTCGTTGGCAATTTCGCGCAGTTCGTCGTCCAGGGCGGGCACGTGGTCGCTATCCCACCGCACGCCGCGGGTGATGTGCAGGGCCAGGTTTTTTTCGAAAAGCAGCATGGAAGAAATCTTGTCGCTCACCAGCTCTGTTGGATGAAAGTGGCCGTTATCGAGCAAACACACGCAGCCGGTTTTGGCGGCATAGTTCAAATAAAATTCGTGAGAGCCAACGGTATAGCTTTCGAATCCAAGGCCAAAGACCTTCGATTCAACGGTATCGATGAGGTTTTCGAGGGGCTCCGCCAAAATTTCGTCGAGGGACGCCCGCAGGCGCGCGCGGGGGCCCAGACGGTCGGCGGGGGTGTCCTTCAGGCCGTCGGGGATCCAGATATTGTTCACACACGGGACGCCCAGTTCTTGCGCGAACCAAGCGCCGATTTTGCGCATGGCTTTGCAGTGGTCAACCCAAAAGCGCCGCACGGCAGGGTCGGGGTGCGCGAGGGTCATGCCGTCGGCGGCCAGGGGGTGCGAAAACAGCGTGGGGTTCACATCCACGCCCAGGCCTCTTTTTTTGGCATAATCGAGCCAAAACTGAAAATGCGCGGGCTGCAGTTGATCTCGGGCCACGGGCTGGTCTGTTACGGCATAGATTGCGTGCAGGTTCAGCTTGTGCTTGCCGGGGCAGCGGGCAAACACCGCGTCCAGGTCGTCGGCCAGTTCCTGCGGGGTGGTGGCCCGGCCGGGAAAATTCCCCGTGGCGGCAATGCCGCCGCTGAGCGCGCCGCCGCCCTCAAAGCCCTGCACGTCGTCGCCTTGCCAGCAATGCAGGCTAATGGGCAGCGCCAGCACCTGCGCGATTGCCGCGTCGGGGTCAAGCCCCCATGCGGCGTAGCGTTCTTTTGCGTGTTGATAAGATGTCATCCTTTTTACCTCGGCCAAATATATTTTAGTATGAGATGCGCCAAAAAGTAGCAATGAAATTTTGCCAGGCAACACACCCAGCTGTCCGCCGATTTTTCGAGCAGCTCCTTCGGCTTGCAGGTGCGCAGCGCGCGCTGTGCCGGTGCGCTGGCAAGAATCGCTCTTTCGGCTCGGTAGTCACATTTGCCCAACCGCCGGCGCGTGCCTTGCAGCAGCAAGGGCAGATATACGCGCAGGCAATAGCGGCTGTAGCGCCGCGCGGCGGCTTCGTTTTCTTCTTTGCTCAAATACTTTGCAAACAGCGCCCGCTTGGCTTTGTCTTGCAGTGCAAAAGAAGCAAGGGCGTCGGGGCGCGCCCAAAATGTGGTGGTGCTGCTACCCGCGTTTTTGCGGTAGACATACAGCGCGTCGGGGATATCCCACACGCGCGCCGCTTCCAGGCAGGCCTCCAGCAAAAACACGGTGTCTTCGCCGTAGTGCATGTCTTCGTGGAAGCGCAGACCCAGCCGCCGCAAAAAATCGACCCGGAACACGCAGCGGCACACGCTCCAAAAGTAGTGGTTGTCTTCTATGTTACAGACCAGGGCGCGCATTTTTTTGGGCGAAACCCACTGCGGCCCCCCTTGCACATCGGTGGTTGAACGAAGCAGTGTTTCGCCTTTGATGGTGATTTCGCGGTAGGCCGCGTGCACGACTTCGGCTTGGTTGGTTGCCGCGGCGCACAGCAGGGTTTGCACAAACGTCGGGTCAATGGTGTCGTCGGCATCTAAAAAACCGATGTAGTCGCCCTTGGCGGCCAGCAGCCCCGCGTTGCGCGCCGCGCCTACGCCCCCGTTTTTTTGGCGCAGCACCCGAATGCGGGGGTCTTGCGCCGCGTATGTGTTTGCGATTTGCACGCTGCCATCGGTTGCGCCGTCGTCAATCAAGAGCAATTCCCAATCGGCGCGGGTTTGCGCCAAAACGGCGTTAACAGCGTCTTTTAGTGTGGTTTCGGCGTTAAAAAAAGGCAGCAACAGCGAAAGGGTTTGTGCGGCGGGCCGGCAGCGCTCCAGCGCAACCGCCTTTGGCTCAAAAGCCAGCGCGTCGGCCGAAACACACTCGAACCAGATGCCTTCGGCATTGCCGCGAAACGCCCACTTGATGGAATGCCCGTGCAGGTGGCCGTAGTAGCAGCAGCGCACGTCTTCGTCGCGCAGCACACGCATCATTTCGTCGCAGGTGCGCTCGCGGGTAACAGGGGGATAATGCAGGAACACGCACAGCCGGTCACTCAGCTTTTTGCCCGCGCGGATGGAGGTGCGCAGCCGCCCGGCTTCGCGGTCGAGCACTTTCTGCTCCTCTTCGCCTTCGCAGTCAAAAAACCAGCCACGGCTGCCGCACAGGGCCACCCCTTCGGCCAGCACGGCGTTGTTGTGCAGCAAACACAGGCTATGCAGCCCGTGGGCGCACCAAAACGCCTCGATTTTTTTGCGGGTGTTCCACCAATAGTCGTGGTTGCCCTTGAGGAGAATTTTGTTGCCGGGCAGTGCGTGCAAAAATTGAAAGTCCGGCAGGGCCGCTTCCAGGCTCATGGCCCACGAAATATCGCCCGGCAGCACCACCGTGTCGCCCTCGCGCACCACCCGCCGCCAGTTCTGCTCCAACCGCCGGGCATGCCCAGCCCAGCCGGTAAAAATATCCATCGGCTTTGCGCTCCCAAAGGAGAGGTGCGGGTCGGCCAGAACGAACAGCATGAAAAATCCTTCATATATAGCCGTTTCATATGACATTAAGCATTGTGGTTGCAGCCTTCTTTAGCCCGTGCCGCGTCAAAAATGCGCAAAATACGAACGTATTGCCACGCTTTTTTGCTCGGACTAAAAAACCCGTGCAAAATCAACGCAAATGCCATATGGAACGGCTATAGAATCAATTCTTTGCTTGCCATGGTCAGGTTTTTGTGGCCGTCGGCGGTGATGACAGCCATGTCTTCGATGCGCACCCCGCATTTGCCGGGCAGATAAATGCCCGGTTCCACCGTAACCACCATGCCGGGCCGCAGGGTCTCGTCCGATTTGGAAGAGAGGGAGGGGGCCTCGTGAATGTTGAAGCCCACGCCATGGCCGGTGCCGTGACGAAAGCAATCGCCATAGCCGGCGGCGGCAATGACCTCCCGGGCCGCGGCGTCGGCCGCTTTGCAGGCAACGCCCGGTTTTAGCGCTTCTAGCGCCGCCCGCTGTGCCGCCAGCACAGTTTGATAAATTGCGCGTTGTTCGGCGGTTGGCGCGCCCACGGCCACGGTGCGGGTCATGTCGCTGTGGCAACCGTCAACAACCGCGCCAAAATCCATGGTGACAAAATCGCCGGAGCGAAGGGCGTAATCGCCGGGCACGGCGTGGGGCCTTGAACCGTTGGGGCCGGCCGCCACAATGGTCTCGAACGCCAGGGCCTCCGCGCCGCCTTGCAGCATCGCAATATCCAGCGCCAGCGCAATGCCGCGCTCGGTCGCGCCCACGCGGATTTGCGGCAGCACCTGCGCCAAGGCGGCTTCGGCAATGCGCTGCGCCCGCGTGATGGCAGCAACTTCCGGGGGGGATTTGTGCATGCGCTGCGCCCGCAAAGTGCGGTCGATTAAGTCGTTTTTTGCGGCAAGACGCACGGTGGGCGGCAGCCAGCGCCGCAGTTCCGCCGCCTGGGCAAGGGTGGTGGTTTCCGGCTCGGGCAGCAGCGTTTTGATGTGGTGTTGCTTGCACAGGGCGCGCAGCTGTTCCCGCCCGTTTTTTAGCTCCTCCACAGGGCAGGTCAAAACCTGCGCCCGCGCGGCTTCGATATAGCGGCTGTCGGTCAAAAACACCGCCGCTTGCCGGGTGACAAACAGCATGCCGCCGGAGGACGCAAAGCACAGCAGATACCGACGATTCGTCGCGCCGCGGATGAGCGCGGCACAGCGCGTCGGTATTTTTGTTTGCAGTTGACGCAGATTCTCACACTGCACGGGTGACACTTCCGCTGCGCAGACAGCGCGTGCAGGCGTGCACACGCTTGGGGGAACCATTGACAATTGCCTTCACACGCTTGACATTCGGCTTCCAGGTGCGGTTTGAACGGCGGTGCGAGTGAGAAACCTGGATACCGAAAGAAACCTCTTTGCCACAAAAATCACATTTTGCCATGGGATATACCTCCTTTGCTCTGGATTGCGAAACAAAATGAACAAAAATATTATAGCACGCTCACAAAAAAAATGCAAGCTTTTTTTTCGGGGAAGACCCTCTTGCGGGTACAGGCAAGCTTTTTTTGTAAAAATTGCTGTTTTTTCGCAAAATATATCTTTTCTTTTCTTCCAAAGTGTGTTATAATAACAACAAGGTTTTGGCGGGATTGCGCTTTTGTGAGCGCAACGCGGGCGTGCAAAAAAAAGATTGCGGGGAGCGAAACAAATTGAGGAATCGGCTGTCTATTATCCGAAAAAAAGCGCGCGCACTCTATAGGCGCACACTGCGCTTTGGGCTGCGGCGGGTGTTTTGGCCCCTTGTGTATCACCTAGGGTGCCTGCGTCCTATTGACCCCAAATGCATCTATTTCATCAACGACGCGGTGTCTGCGCCGGGCGATAATTTTTTGCCGCTGATGGAACGGCTGACCGCCGAAAAGTATCGCTGCGTGTTTTTTGGCAAAGTGTTGCAAGAATCCCGCGTGCGGTATTATCTGCGGCGCACCTTTTTTTACTTAGGCTATGCCCGGGCCAGGGCCGTCTACCTCATGGAGGTTTGCCCCCTGGTGGAAGGCTGCCGTCCGCGCAAGGGCACCGATATCATTCAGCTGTGGCACGGGTGCGGGGCTTTTAAAAAATTTGGCTATTCTTGCGTGGATTTGGCATGGGGCCCCAGCGAAAAAGCCTGGAAATGGAACCCTGTGCACCAATATTATAAATATGCCTGCGTCAGCGCGCCCGAGATCATTCCGCACTACGTAGATGCCTTTCGGTGCCCCGAAGAAATTTTGCGGCCGTGGGGCGCGCCCCGCACCGACTATTTTTTTCGGCCGGGCGTCACGGAGGGGTGTCGGCGGCAAATTCTCGAGGCCTTCCCCGAGATTGGCGCGCGCAAAATTGTGCTCTATGCCCCCACCTTTCGGGGGAACAAGCTGCGCAAGGCCCGGCACGACGACGTGCTGGACTATGACCTGATGGCCGAGCAGTTGGGCGGCGACTGTGTGCTTTTGCTCAAGCCGCACCCGCGTTCCCGCACAAATATCCCCACGCCCGAACCCGGCCAGATTCCCTTTGTGTTTGACGCCATAGACCAGCGCATCGAAACCCTGCTGTGCGCGGCCGATCTATGCATTTCGGATTATTCTTCGCTGGTGTTCGAGTATTCTTTGCTGGAGCGGCCCATGCTGTTTTTCTCCTACGACCTGGAAAAATACGAGAAGAGCCGCAGTTTTTATTATCCCTACCTGCAATTTGTGCCCGGCGCGCTTGTGTGGGACACCGAGGACGTGATTGCGGGCATTCGGCGCAACCTGTTTGAGGGCGGCTTCGACAGCGCAAAAGTGCAGGCCTTTCGCAAAAAATTCATGTCCGCCTGCGACGGTCACTCCACAGAGCGGATTTTGCGCAACACGCTGGGACTATAGCCTCCCAACAGAAGAAGTCGCGCAGCCCTATAGCCCTCCTCCATCATTTTCTTCAAACAAAAACATCTCCGGCGCCGCGTCTCGCAGCGTGCGCAAAACCATCGCGTCGGGGCGCACATAGTTGCAATAGTACGCAAAGTTGGCGGCCTCCATGCGGTGCACACGGGCCGGGTTTTCTAGCAGGCTTTCTAGCGCGCGCACGCATTCCTCCGGGGTTTTGTAGGTTGCGTAGTTTTGCCCGCGCCGGAACCCGCCCGGCAGCCCAAACGCCAAGGGCTGGGTCAAAACAGCGCGGCCTGCCGCCGTGTATTCCGCCATTTTCCACCCGGTTGAACGATGCAGGCCGTCGTTGGCCAGGCAAACATAATTTTTTTGCAGCAGACGCAAAAATGCGTCTTTGCGGGTGTGTGTTGGCAAGCCAATCAAATCGGGCGCCGTGCCGCGCGTATAAAAACTGTCCTCCAGGCCGCCCAAAAAGCGCGGCCCAAAGGCCTCGCGGCAGGCGCGGATGCAGCCCGTGCGCAGGCGGTTCACGCACTCTGTTTCGTCAACGCGCCGGGCGGCCAGCGTTTCGGCTTCGGCCATGGTGAGAAACGTGTGCTTGCGCTGCAGCGCGTCCGCGCGTATCCCGCCGGGATCCCACAGCCGCGTAAGAAACAGCCCCTTATACGCCGCGTAGCTGTTGTGGGACATGAAAAACTCGGCGGTGTATTGCGCCTGCGCGCCCGAAGCCGGCAGCGGGTTGCCCGGGCAGCTGACAAAATAATTCAGCCCCAGCGCACGCACCTTGGCGCGGTTGCGCGCGCCGTTGAGGAACCCCCGATCGTAGGCACGCTTAAAATACAAAAACACGCCGTCCAGCTGCGCGTCAAAGACCGCCGGCCGCAAGATTTCCTCATAGCCGTCCGCCATATCATAGGCCAGCAGCCGCCCGTCTTCCAGCGCGGCCTCCGCCATTATCCCATGGCAGTAGCGCCCCCGCAGGTTGCCCCGGAACCCCTCGTAGACCAGCTGCAGCACGCCCCGCGCCTGCAGCAGCGTGAACCCCGTGGTGATTTGCGAAAGATGCGGCGCCGCGCCGCCCAGCCGCAGCCGCACCACCGGCACCCTTTTTGCGGCGCTTGTGTTCAAAATGGTAATCCCTCCCAGCCGTTTCTTTTTTGATGGAACACCAAGGCCGCATAACCGGCATTTTTTTCCAACCGGTGCGCTGCGCGAATGTTTTTTGTGCAATTGCCCCTGTTTTTGCTTGCAATTTTGCTTGCGGCGTGTTAAGATAAATCTTGCACGGGGAACCGGTGCGGACGTATAAAACGAACAGGCTGATCTCTTGCCTGATGGTACGCTTTAGGGGGAGCTGTGTGGGCCTTCGCTCACACGTTTATTGCAACAGTACGTCCTGCCGGCCGTGTTTTCCGGCAACGCTTGCGTTGCCGGTTATTTTTTAAAAAATGGCGCAAAAAAGCGGCGACGAGATGCCTGCGGGCGCTAAACCTTCCCTTCAAAATAGGTCTTATTATGCAAATACGCCGCCGATTGGGGGCGCAGTTTGCCGGCTTCTTCGTTGTGCGCAACGGCCTGCGCGGTTTGGCCCAGGCGGTCGTGGCACACGCACAGCTGCAAGTGCGGCAGGTAGCCGTAGCAGTCTTCTAGCATAAACCCCCCGGCAGTGTCTTTGCGGGGGCAAAGCAGCGCGCTTTGGTACCAGTGCACCGCCGTTTCATACGCCTGCCGGGCAAAAAAATGGTACCCCAGCGCGCAGCAAATTTCGGCCCGCGGCGCGTCGTAGGCAAAACTGCGCATGAGTGCCTGCAGCGCCTGCTCGCGCTGGCCCAGGGCGTCGCGGCACTGCGCCAGCACGCGGCACGCTTCGATGTTGTTTTCAATCCACCCTTTGCCGCCGTCCAAAAAGGCCTCAAACACAGCGCACGCTTCGGCATAACGCGCGCCGTAATACAGCTCCCGGGCATAATAAAATTGCTCCCGGGGCGACAGCGTTTCGCCCTTGGCCAGCAGCCGCTCAAACAGCCGCAGGTTGCGCAGCGGATCGGTTTTGCTCTTGCGCCGGTGCGTCACACCCACCGGCGAATGGATAATCTTTCCAAACGGCGCAATCACCTCGTGGATCGCACCCTCCCAGCGCGCGCGGGGGTCGTTGCGCATCACCCGCTCGCGGTAGTAGCTGAACGTTGGCTTTCCCTGCTCGTCAAAGGCGATGTTGTACTTCATCATGACCGTGTCGACAGAATGATCCAGGCGCCGCTTTAGCTCCACAAAGGACTGCGCGTCCTCCGGCAGAATCATGTCGTCCGCGTCCAGCCACATCAGATAATCGCCCGTGCCCTTTGAGAACGCAAAATTGCGCGCCGCCGCAAAGTGGTCAATCCACGCAAAGTCATAGACCTTGCCGGTGAACTGCTTTGCGATTTCTTTGGTGCTGTCTTCGCTGCCGGTGTCCACCACCACAATCTCGTCTACCAACCCCTTGGCGCCGGCCAGGCACCGCGCGAGCACCTCCTCCTCGTTCTTCACAATCATGCACAGACTAATCGTCGGCATAAAAAAACCCCCGTTCCCGCATTCATAGACGCTTCATCTATATGTGGGAACAGGGGTGGATAGACCTTTTTGGAAACGCGGGACGAGCGGATTTGCGAGGAGGTCTAGGGCGTGTTGACACTATCCGAAATGTCCAGATTTTGAGCGGATTTTTTGCCGGGCAAGGCAATTTTTTTGCAGTCATACTTTCGTATTACAAAAAAATTAACGCAGAACGGCGG
>JAITBA010000207.1 GCA_031283835.1 Oscillospiraceae bacterium | reverse complement strand
GAAAAGATCATCGCCCCCGAGGTGTCCTACACCACCAAATACCTGTCCTATCTCGATTATTTTGAGTTGAACAGCCAAGATGCCCACAAGCCTTCCCCCAAGGTGTTCTATCAAGCCGGCGCCAACTGGTTCTTTGGCCCGCTAGCCGCTCTTTTCGGCTCAATCGCCTCCATTTTTGGCCCGAGCAAATACGACGCGGCCTTTGATGTGACCCAGTGGTTTGGCGACACCTTCAATTTCATACTAAAATAAGCATCGCTTAACCGCCCTGATTAAAGCCCAAAGCGGGCAGGTGCACAATGTGCCTGCCTGTTTTGGCATATTTTTTTTTGCCCGGCATATATATGAGATGAGAATTTTTTGTGTGGGGGAATGCAGATGATTATGCAGGAGCACAGGCAGGAAAAAGAAACCCAAATCGGTTGGCAGGTGTTTGTGCGGCGGTTGACCTGCGCGGCGGCGGTCGGTCTGGCGCTGTTTACGGTGTTGACCCTGGCGGCGGCGACGCTGTGTCTTTCGGTCGATGTCCCCCGGGAAAAGCTGACGCTTGTCGCTTTGCCAATCGCCGTGCTTGGTGCGGCGGCGGCGGGCTTTTTGCATGTGCGGCCCACCCGTAGGCAGGGGCTGCTCCAGGGCTTGCTGGCCGCCGCGCTGCTCTATGTTTTGGTGCTGACCGCCGCGCTGGTGCTCACCCGCCAGACGCTGGGCACCCACGCGGTGCTGCTGTTGCTGGCAATGTTGGGCGGCGGCGCCGTCGGTGGTGTTTTTGCCGCCAACCGCCCCGTTAGCGAAAAACGCGCCCGTCACCGCCCACGCCATGGCAAATAAGAGAAAATTTGGCGGGGCCTTAAAAAAGAGTTGCAAAGACGCGCGGTATCTGCTATAATAATCCTGCCGCAAGTAGCCCGGCAAATTCGCAAGCAGACGCTGCAAAGGAGCTTCTATGGCCACGAATCTTCACATCAACCCCAGTGTAGCCTACCAGACGATAGAGGGCTTTGGCGCTAGCGGGGCTTGGTGGGCACAGTTGGTGGGGGGCTGGCCCAACAGCACCCGCCGCGACATTCTGCGCCTGCTTTATGACAAAGAAAGCGGGCTTGGCATGCGCACCTACCGCTACAATTTGGGTGGCGGCTCAAAAGAAAGCGGCAAGGGGTGCTACCCGAACCACCTGCGCCGGGCGTCGTCTTTTTTGCGGGAGGACGGCAATTATGACTGGAGCCGCGACGCGGAAGCGGTGTGGTGCATGCGCGAGGCGGTGCGCCTGGGGGCGGAGGAAGTGATTTTTTTCGTCAATTCGCCGCCGGAACGTTGGACAATCGCCGGCCAGGCACAGTCAAAGATCCCTTTCCGCGCCAACCTAAAGCGCAGACATGAGCAGGATTTTGTTAATTATGTGCTCGACGTGACAGAGCATTTTCTTGCCGAAGAAATCCCCGTGAAGTTTGTTTCCCCGATTAATGAGCCGTTTGGCCCATGGATCGAAAAGACCGGCCAGGAGGGGTGTCACTACCACCCCGCGGGCGTGCGGCGGCTCATGCGGCGCTTTGCCGAGGAAATGAAAAAGCGCCCCGCTCTGCAAAATGTTCTGCTTGCGGGCGCCGAAAACAACGACCTGCGG
This sequence comes from Oscillospiraceae bacterium, assembly GCA_031283835.1. GTDB lineage: Bacteria > Bacillota > Clostridia > Oscillospirales > Acutalibacteraceae > WRMQ01. The sequence continues at coordinate 3,253 of JAITBA010000207.1, read as the reverse complement.
CTGATGAACAAAACCTATACACGCGCGGTGATGGACGACCCGGCCATTCGCGCGCGGCTGGACGGCATTGACGTGCACGGTTATGTCTTCAAGCCGCTGGAGTTTCTTGCAAACGGCAAAGTCAAGCAGCGTTTTCGCGGCTATATGGACAAGCACTACCCCGGCGTGCCGGTGCGCATGACAGAATGGACGCACATGCAGAGCGGGCGCGACTACGGCATGGGCAGCGCCCTGGAGCAGGCAAAAATCATGTGGGAAGATCTGTCAATCCTCCGTGCGGTCTCGTGGCAGTGCTGGATCGCCGTTTCGGAGGTGGATTTTTGCGACGGCCTGCTGTATATCGACGAGCAGGCGCGCACATTCGATATCCCCAAGCGTTACTACGCCTTTGGGAATTTTTCGAAGTTTGTTTTGCGGGACGCACAGCGTGTGGGACTTTCTCATAATCACCCGCAATTGCAGGCCCTGGCGTTTCAATCCAAAGAGCAAACGGTGGCTGTGCTGATGAACCCAACGGAACAGGCGATTGCGCTTTCGCTCGGGCAAGCAGGGGCGGGCGCGCTTTTTGTGACAGACGAGAGCAAAAACTTAGCGCACGAAAACGTCGACCTATCAGAATTTACCATTTCTCCGCGCAGCGTGAACACGCTGGTGATTAAGCCGTTTTAAGGTGCGTACGTTTTTATGTTTTGATGAATCGAGGTGCCAAAATGCACGATCTCCCCGCCAACTTCAACAAGCAGCGCATGGTGCAAGAGTACGTGCCCGGCAAGCAGGTGACGCTGGCGCACTTGATCAACAACCCGGTGGAAGCGCTGTATAAAAAGCTGGGCGTGGTGAACACGCGCACCGGCGCGTTGGGCATTCTCACAATCACGCCGAGCGAAGCCGCCATCATTGCCGCGGACGTAGCCACCAAGGCTGCTGACGTGGAAATTGTTTTTGTCGACCGTTTCAGCGGCTCTCTCGTGGTTTGCGGCGACACCGCGGCCGTGCAGGCCGCCCTGCAAGATGTGCTGTGCGTGCTGTGCGCCGAAATGGGCTTCACCCCCGTCGAAATAACGCACAGCTAACAGCCCCAAAAAGGCAAATCGATTGACCAAAAGCCCCCTTCCGGCATATGATAGCTTGAACCCTACATGGAAGGAGGCGTTATTTATGGATGTCCCGGGAAATTGCTGCCGCCCGCAGAGTTGCTGCGACAACGGCGTTAACGAGATTGTGAACGGGGTTGGTTGCATTGTGAACGGCATTGGCAAAGGCATTTGCAGGGGGCTTTGCGCGCTCGAATCGGCCGGCAACGCGCTTGGCGATGCGCTGTGCGATGCACTCACCCCCAAGCCCTGCTGCTGCCGCCCGCGTCCGCACCCACCCACCTGCAACTGCGGCCGGCAAAGCAACCCCAATTGCCAAAATTGCTGCCGCCACTAACCCAAGTGACACAAAACGAATAAGGCCTCCGTTTTCATCAAACGGGGGCCTTGATTTTGCACGATTATCCATCGTTATGCGGCATGGCAGCGCCCTAGGGCATTGCCGTTCTGTGACGAATTTTTGCAGAAAACCCCGGCAAGCGCTTTAATACATGCCGCCGCCTTGGGCTGCCATGGCCGCGGCGTTGGCTGCGGCATCGCCCTGTGGGTCGGGTTTGTCGGCGACAAGGCTTTCGGTGGTGAGCACAAGGGCCGCCACAGATGCCGCGTTGGTCAGGGCACTGCGGGTGACCTTCGTGGGGTCGAGGATGCCGGCAGCGAGAATGTCGCCGTAGGTGTCTTTGGCAAAATCGTAGCCGTAGTTGCGCGTGCCGTTGTTGATGATGGCGTTGACCACCACGCTGCCCTCCACGCCCGCATTGGCGGCAATTTGACGGATAGGCTCTTCGAGACCGCGCAGCACGATGCGCACACCGGTTTTTTGGTCCGCGTCCTCAATGGTTTCGAGCAGAACCTTCACATCGGGAATTGTGTTGAGCAGGGCCACACCGCCGCCCGCCACATAGCCTTCTTCGACGGCGGCCTTGGTGGCAGAGTGGGCGTCTTCGATGCGCAGTTTCTTCTCTTTCATTTCGGTTTCGGTCGCGGCGCCCACACGGATGACCGCCACGCCGCCCGCGAGCTTCGCCAGGCGCTCTTTTAGTTTTTCGGTGTCGAAGTCGCTGGTCGAAACGTCGATGGCCGCACGAATTTGCTGCACGCGGGCCGCGATGGCGTCTTTTTCGCCCGCGCCGTCCACGATGGTGGTGTTTTCTTTGCTCACACGCACGCTCTTGGCACGGCCCAGGTCGGCCAAGGTCGCTTCTTTCAGCTCAAGGCCAAGGTCGCTCGTGATCACCGTGCCGCCGGTGAGGATGGCGATATCCTGCAGCATTTCTTTGCGGCGATCGCCAAAGCCGGGGGCCTTGACGCCAACGCAGGTGAAGGTGCCGCGCAGGCGGTTGAGCAAAATGGTGCTCAGGGCTTCTCCCTCAATGTCTTCCGCAATGATAATCAATTTTTTGCCGCCTTGCAGAATCTGCTCCAGCAAGGGCAAAATCTCCTGGATATTGCTGATTTTTTTGTCGGTAATCAGCACAAACGCGTCGTCGACGACAGCTTCCATTTTTTCGGCGTCAGTGACCATGTAGGGGCTGATGTAGCCGCGGTCAAACTGCATGCCCTCCACCACGTCGCAGGTGGTGTCGGCGGTTTTGCTTTCTTCCACGGTGATAACGCCGTCTTTGGTGACCTTTTCCATCGCTTCGCTCACAATGGCGCCAATTTGTTCGTCGCCCGAAGAAACGGTGGCAATGCGGGCAATGTCGGCGGAGGATTCCACCGCGTGGGAGTGCCGGCGCAGCGCTTCCACAGCTGTTTCGACGGCCTTTTGAATGCCGAGCTTGACAGCCATTGGGTTTGCGCCCGCGGCCACATTCTTAAGGCCCTCACGCACAAGGGCCTGTGCCAGCAGGGTGGCGGTGGTGGTGCCGTCGCCGGCTACGTCGTTGGTTTTGGTGGCCACTTCCTTCACAAGCTGCGCGCCCATATTTTCGAAGGCGTCTTCCAGTTCAATGTCTTTCGCAATGGTCACGCCGTCGTTGGTGATCAGCGGCGCGCCGTATTTTTTATCGAGCACCACATTGCGGCCCTTGGGGCCCAGGGTAATTTTGACGGTGTCGGCCAGTTTGTCGATGCCCGCCTGCAGCGCGCGGCGCGCCTCTTCGCCATAGATGAGTTGCTTTGCCATAAGAATATCTCCTCCTCAAAATAAAAATACT
>JAITBA010000197.1 GCA_031283835.1 Oscillospiraceae bacterium | reverse complement strand
CAATCCACAACAGCGCGCATCTCATGCAAAAATATGGCGGCCACGCGCTTGCGGCAGGGTTTAGCTTGCCGGCGGCGGAGGTGGATCGATTCCGGGAAGAAATCAATGCCTGCGCGCAGGGAGCGGGGGATATGCCCTTCCCTGCGCAGCAGCTGGACGCCAAGCTGCATCCAGGGCGGCTCACGCCCGATTTGGCCGACGAAATCGCTTTGCTGGAGCCGTTTGGGCAGGGGAATGCCCAGCCGGTGTTTGCGCTGCAGCGGCTCGCGCTGACGGCAGTCACCCCGCTTTCGGAGGGCAAGCACTTGCGGCTGACGCTGGAACAGGCGCAGGCCCGGGTGACGGCGATGCTGTTTCACACTACCCGCGGCGACTTTGGCTTTTGGCCGGGCGACGTGCTGGATTTGGCGGTGACGGCGGAAGCCAACGAATACATGGGCAAGCGGAGCCTGACGCTGGTGGTGAAGGGCGTCAAGTTTTCGCGCTTGCCCAACGAAGATGTTCTGGCGGCCCAGCGCCTGGTGGAGCGGGTGCAGCGTCGGGAAGCCATGGAACCCTCCCAAGCGGCGGCGCTGCTGCCCGAGAGGGAGGACGGCGCAAAAATTTTTCGCCTGCTAAAAACCCGGCCGACGGCCGCGTTTGTGCCCGAACGGTTGTTTTTTGCCCTGATTGAAGAGGAAACCCGCGGCCCTGCGGGCTATGCAAAGCTATGGCTGGCGGCGCAGACGCTCACAGAATTGGGCGTGCTGGCGCAGGATGGGCTTGGCTGGTATAGCCTGGCGCCGCCGGGCGCGAAGGCGGACTGGAGCAGCGCGGAAACTATTGTGTTTTTGAAGGGGGCGGCGGAACATGATTGACCAAAGCATGGCGGCACGGCGCTTTGAAGAGCTGTTGGAACGGTGCCGCGCATTGCGCTGGCGCGACGGCGGGCAGCCGGTGCTCGATAACGACGCGTTGGAGCGGCTACGGGCGGCCTATGCCTTTGCGTCGCAGGCCCACGGCGACCAGCGCAGGGCCTCGGGGGAGCCTTATATTATGCACCCCATTGCCGTGGCGCAGTTGCTGCTGGATTTGGAGCTGTATGACATGGATTGCCTGGTGGCGGCCCTGCTGCACGATGTGGTGGAGGATACGCCCTACAAAAACGCGGATATTACGCAGCGCTTTGGCGAGGTGATTATGCACCTGGTGGACGGGCTGACCAAGCTGCAAGATATGCGTTTTTCGAGCAAGGAAGCCGCACAGGCAGAAAACACCCTCAAGATGCTCATTGCCACGCTCAACGACCCGCGGGTGATTCTCATCAAGCTGGCCGACCGGCTGCACAACATGCGCACCCTCGAATTTAAAAACGAAGAAAGCCAGCGCCGCATTGCCGCCGAAACGATGCATATCTATGCCCCGATTGCCGATATTCTGGGTGTGCGTCTGTTCAAAGAGGAGATGGAGGATCTTGCGATTCGTTTTTTGGATCCGCCGGGCTACAAAGAAATTGAAGACGAGCTGGAAATGGAAAAGGAGGCGCGCACCGCGTTTCTCGAAAGCATTCAGCAAAAGCTGCGAATGTTTCTTTCACCCCATTTTCCGCCGGCGGGCGAAGGCGGGCGCAGCGGGTTCCATGTGGAGGGCCGCGTGAAGAGCGTGCATGGCATCCATCGCAAGCTGTTCCATCAGCACAAGAGCTTTGGGGAAATTTTTGATGTGTACGCGGTGCGGGTGATTGTGGATTCGGTGGAGGAATGCTGGAGGGCGTTTGGGCTTATCCAGCAAGTGTATCACATGATTCAGGGGCGGTTCAAGAATTATATTAATAACCCAAAGAAGAATGGCTACCAGTCCATTCATATGACCATGGTGGGGGAGGAAAAAATTCCATTTGAGGTGCAAATCCGCACCTGGGGCATGCACGAAACCGCCGAGAGGGGGATTGCCATCCACTGGAAGCACACCCGTCAGGTGGAAAACGAGATCACCGGGCTCGAAAATCTTATGGTGCAGTTCCAGGAACTCATCGACAATTCCCGCGATGCCGACACCCTGGACGAAGTGGTGCAATCCATTCGCAGCGATATTGCGCCGCTCGAAAAAGTCTATCCAACCACCCCCAAGGGCGAAACGAAGGAGTTGAAGCAGGGTGCTACGGTGCTGGATTTTGCCTACGCCGTGCACACCAAAATTGGGCACCGCATGGTGGGCGCCAAGGTGAATAGCCGCATTGTGCCCATCGATTATCAAGTGCAAAGCGGCGACATTGTGGAAGTGCTGCTCTCGCCCAACGAAGACAAGGGTCCCAGCCGCGACTGGATTCACTTTGTGGCCACCAACCAGGCCAAAAGCAAAATCCGCGCCTGGTTTAAAAAAGAGCGCCGCGAAGAAAATATTGGCGCCGGACGGCACGAAATTGAAAGCGAGCTGCGCCGCAACTTCACCCGCCTGGCCCCAAAAGAGTGGGAAGATGTGTTGCTGCGCGTGCTGGATCGCAAGCATTTTGAGGTTGAAGAAAAAAACAAAACCAGCGCGGAACGGCTGGAAGATTTTTATGCCGCTGTTGGTTATGGCGGCATGCCGCTGCAAAGCTGTTTGCCGCAGTTGCGGGAGGAATATCAAAAACTGCTGCACGCCCAGCAGGACGAGATGAAGTTTTCAAAGATCAGCAGCGACAAGGGCGTGATTGTGGAAGGTATTGACAGATGCCAGGTGAAGTTTGCCCAGTGCTGCCACCCGCTGCCCGGCGACACTGTGGTGGGCTATATTACGCGAACCGCTTTGCGCGACGGCGAAGTGCAAACGGGCGGCCTGACGGTGCACAAGCGCAACTGCACGAACGTGCCGGCCGACCTTGCAAAGGCCCCGGAGCCTGACCGCTGGCTGCCCGCCCGCTGGGGCGACACCGCCAAAACCGAATACCGCGGCGTGCTCACCATCCACACCGTGAACCAGACCGGCATGACCGCAAAGGTTTCTACCCTTCTTGGCAACCTGCACATATCCATTGAGGATTTTCACGCGCACAACAACCACGACGGCACAGGCACCGTTATCGCCGTGGTGGGCGTTTCGAGCCGCGAGCAGCTAGAAAACGTGCGCGGCAAGGTGTGCCAGGTGAAGGGCGTAACAGAAGTGGTGCTGTAGCCCAAACCCATGCAAAAACCGGCACATCTGTGCTTTTGGCCCATGGTTACGCGTTATAACTTGCAATCAGACTGCGAAAAATTTCCACGTGCATAGATTCGTCCAGCAGCACCCGCCGCAGCAGTTGCAACAGGCCTTCATCTTGCGTTTTTTGAATTTGCAGTTCGTATTCCGCAATGGTGGCGCGCTCCAGGGCCAGGGCATTTTGCAGCAGAGGCCGCAAAACGGTGGTGTAGCGCAGTGCGGCCGGGGACCAGTATTGCGCCCGCCCGCCCGGCACATACCAAGCGCGCGGGTCTGCGCCCAACTGGAACGCCGCCTGACTGAACAGATCCAAATGAATTTCTTCCGTGTGCATAATCTGTTCAAATACGTTCGAAATTTCGGGGTATGCTGTTGTGACCGCGCGGTCATACAGATATAGCATGCAGGAAGACGTTTCCGAATTCCGTGACCCAATATTGCGCAGCATCATCCGTGCGTAGGCGATATTCGGCCCTGCCGTTTTTACCGCAGGATAGGGGATTTTCATCTGATAGTCCTCCGGGTGCAACACCATGGCGCCGCCGTCCTTTCTGTCAAAATTCACTGCATTCTTATGCAACCACGCGCACGCATATGCGTAAGAATAGAAGGCGCATCAACCAACAAAGCGTTAAAGAAAATTGCAACCACGCGCACGCATATGCGTAAGATAGAACAAGCAAGGATCTGAAGAACTTGTACTCAAGAGGGGAATGCGTATGTTTGAACGATTAAAAGAAGACATTGCGGCGGTGCGGGAGCGGGATCCCGCGGCGCGTTCCGCCATTGAAATATTTTTGCTCTACCCCGGTTTGCGGGCGGTGCGCATGCATCGCCGTGCCAACTGGTGCCTGCGGCACAACCTGCCCTTTTTGGCGCGGTGGATCAGCCAGCGCGCCGTGCGCAAAACAGGTATCGAAATCCACCCCGGCGCCACCATTGGCCGCCGGTTGTTCATCGACCATGGTTCGGGCGTGGTGATTGGCGAAACAACCGAAATCGGTGATAATGTGACGATCTATCAAGGTGTGACGCTGGGCGGCACCGGCAAAGACGTGGGCAAGCGCCATCCCACCATCGGCAACGGGGTCACGATTGGCTCAGGCGCCAAAGTGCTTGGGCCCTTTAAGGTGGGCGACAACACCAAAATTGCCGCCGGTTCCGTGGTATTGCGCGAAATTCCCTCCAACAGCACCGCCGTGGGCATTCCCGCACACGTGGTAAAATTCAATGGGAAGCGCATCGACCCCTATGACCAGACCGATGCCCCCGACCCTGTGGCCCAAGAAATCTGCCAGTTGCGTCGCCGCCTGCACCGCTTGGAGCGGGAGCTGGAGCATGTGACGCTGGAACTGCACGACGGCGGCGCGGGCATTTAAATCGCGGCAAAACGCTTGTGTTAGAACGCTTTCGCGCTCGCGGCAAAACGCTTGTGTCAGAACGCTTTCGCTCTCGCGGCGCGCCTACTGATTAATAGAAATAATATAAATCCGCACAACACACAAAATTACTGTTGACTTTTCGTGATTTCTGTTGTATAATAAATAACGCTTGGTTTTCTTAATAATTTCTACACGGAATGAGGAGAGAAAATGGAAAGTATTACAGCATGGTTCACCTCCATTGGCAACAAAATTGTGGCGGCGCTTCTGAGTTTCCATATGTCAATTGGCGGCGCGCTGGTGGTGCCGGTACCAATCAAAATCGTCACGCAGCCGGCGGTGTTCATTGTCAGCAGCGAGGAATACGCAGTGATGTGGGCCACCGATAAACGTGGCACCGGCGGGCTTATCGTAACCACCGACGGCGTAGAAAAAACGTTTTACGATTCCGCCAGCGGCTCCATCCGCTCCGACGACACGCTGCACGTAGTAAAAGTGAAAAAAGCTGTGCTGGATAACTGCGACAGCTATAAAGTGCAAAGCCAATACGTGTGGTTTAGCTTGAGCTACTTTGCCATCAAGGGCAAGCAAGCCACCAGCCCCAGCTACACCTTCCGGGGCAGCGCAGAGAGCCAAGAAACTGTGCGGGCGCTGTATTTCACCGACGTGCACGGGCACAAAGAGCAAGCCTTGGCCAACGAAAAAAAGCTGCTCGAAGACGCGGGCGCGCAGGCGGATTTGTTGATTTTTGCCGGGGACATCACCCGTGACTGGATTTTGGTGCAGGACACCTTCCGTGATGAAATTCTCGACCTAGCGGCGCAGATGACCGGCGGCGGTTTTCCGGTGATCTATGCCCGCGGCAATCACGAAACCCGCGGCCAGTGGGCCACCGAAATGCGTAAATATTTCCCCACCAAAACCGGCGAAATGTATTACACTGCCACCTACGGTCCCATTCATTTCACTGTGCTCGACAGCGGGGAAGACAAGCAGGACGACCACGCGGAATACGCCGGTTTGGCCGACTTTGCAGCCTACCGCGCCCAAGAAAAAGCCTGGCTGGATTCCCTGAAAAAAGAAGGTGGCGGCGAGGTGCAGTATCGCGTGTGCATCTGCCACGAATACGATTTAAACAGCCCCGGTCTGTTCGAAAACTGGTGGGCGCCCCTGAAGGATAACCTGGAAATTACCAACTTTTTCTGCGGGCACGGCCACGACAACAAAATCTTCAAAAGCCCCAATGACCTAACATGCTATGAGGACGGCGGCCCCACTATCGGCAGCCTGCTGACCTTCGTCAATGGTACGATTTCCGCCAAATCGGCGCAGGACGGTGCCCAAGTGCGCGATTTTGGCGTATTGGCGTAAGAAAAATGGAAAAGCATAAAAAAATGCTTGCATTTTCCTCCAAGTTGTGTTAAAATATCTTAGTGCAAAATTTTAAATGATGTGCGTGTTAAACGCTTGGAGGTTACGAACTATGGAATGGTATCAAATCGTATTGGCAGTCGTGACAATTCTGGTGTCCGTGTCTATCACGGTGCTGGTGATGTTGCAAGAAAGCAAGGCACAGGGTCTGTCCGGCGTTATTTCCGGCGGCATGGATAACCTGTTTGGCAAGACCAAGGGGCGCTCCTACGAAGACAAGCTGGTGAAGTACACCAAGTACCTCACGATTGCGTTCTTTGGCATTGCGCTGGGCGCAACCCTCTTGTTCCTGTTTTTCAGCCGCGCTTAGGCTTTGGCAGAACACAGCGAAGCGACCTGCTAAAACGCATAGGCTTTGGCAGAACACAGCGAAGCGACTTAAAGTTGCCCCTACGAATGCATTTCGCAGGGGCTTTTAGCTATTTTAAAAGAAGAGCGGAGGCCCAGGCCCAGTGGAGGTTGAAGCCGCCGCAGCCACCGTCAACGTCGAGGGCTTCGCCGCAGGCAAAAAGCCCCGGCACCAAACGACTTTCGAGGGTGTGTGGGTCAAAGGCGGCCACATCCGCGCCCCCGGCGGTGACTTGCGCAAAGGGGAACTCCCGTGTGCCGGTGATGGTGAAGCGGAAATCTTTGCAGGTTGCCGCGACGTCTGCGGGGGCATGCGCGGCTTTGCAGACAGCCTCGCCCACGCGGCGGGGGAGCAGCCCCGCCAGCCCCATTTCGGGGCATTCGCTTTGCCAGCGGCCAATGATGGCGGTGAGCGCTTCCGGCGAAAATTCCGGCAACAAATCCAAGCTTGCAATGGCCCCCGGTGTGGCGTTGCGGCTGACTTCCATGGCGGCGATGCCGGAAAGGCCGTCCTCTGTGAAGAGGATTTCGCCTGCCGCCGTGTGCCTCGCAAGCGTGATAGTGCCCCGCGTGCGCAGGCCTTGCAGCAGGGGCAGCACGGGCGATTGCGCTGTGAGCGGCACCAGCGCGGGCTTCGGTGCCACGATGGGGTGGCCCAGCGAGCGCAGCAAATCAAGGCCAGAGCCGTTGCTGCCGTGTGCGGGGGCGGCACAGCCGCCTGTGGCGACGATA
>JAITBA010000106.1 GCA_031283835.1 Oscillospiraceae bacterium | reverse complement strand
AATTGCCGCCGGAAGACCTGCCGGGCACAACGCCCGCATTGCCGCTCATAAGCGTGTTCCCCTACCACAGCCCTGCCAGCCGTGTGCTGCTCAATTTCAAATTCCGCAACCGGGTGAAGCACGCGCCCAGCATCGGCTATGCCATGGCGGACGCATTTTTGGCTTATGCGCGGCACACAGAACCCGATGGCGGCGCGTGGCTGTTTTGCTGCGTGCCCATGACGCAAGAACAGGTGAGCGTCAGGGGCTACAACCAAAGCGAGCTGCTTGCGCGCTATGCCGCCCGGTGGGCGGGGGCCGATTTTTTGCACGACGCACTGCAAAAAAACCGTGCCACCGAAGTGCAGCACAACCTCCCCGCCGCCGAACGCGAAAAAAATGTGCACGGCGCGTTTGCTGCCGCAAAAGCCGAAAAGCTCCTGGGCAGGCGTGTGGCGCTGTGCGACGACATTTGCACCACCGGTGCCACGCTGCGCGCCGCCGTTGCGGCCCTTGTGGCAGCCGGCGCAGCGGAGGTGGTGTGCCTGACATTTTTGCGCACAGAACGGGACGCGAACAAGGAAGAGCGCAAATAGAGCAGTTCCACATGACATTTGCGCCGCGGGCCTGGGTTCACGGCTGTTGATGGCCTTTTCGCTCACCCACCGGGGCGTTGACCGGCGCACGTTTGCGCTTCTGCGCACCGCGCTGGTTTTGCCCGGCAAAAAACGGGCACTAATGTGGGCAACACCCATGAAGGAGTGATCAAAATTCCCGGCATGCAAATTGGCATCGATCTGGGAACCACCTCCATTTTGGTTTATGTTAGGGGCAAGGGGATCGTGCTGGAGGAAGCCTCCATTGCGGCGCTGGACGCAAAAACCGGCGACGTGAAGGCCCTTGGCAACAAAGTGCACCAAATGGTGGGGCGCAACCCCAAAAGCTTGCGGGTGGTACATCCCATGCGCGACGGCGTAATTTCCGAATTCACGGTGATTCACGCCATGATTGCGCATTATATCAAAAAGCTGTGCGGCAACCGCCTGTTTAAGCCCACGGTGATGAGTTGTACCCCCGCTTCTGTCACAGGGCTGGAGCGCAGCGCCATTTTGGAACTGGCCATTGCGGCAGGAGCGTCACGGGCATGCCTGGTAGAAGAACCCTTCGCCGCCGCGCTGGGTGCCGGGATGGACCTGACCTTTCCCGGCGGGCAAATGGTGGTGGATATTGGCGGGGGCACCACAGACGTTGCGGTGTTCACCATGGACGCCATGGCTTTGTCGCGCAGCGTGAAGGTTGCGGGCAACTTGCTGGAGGATGCGATTATCCGCTACCTGCGACGGGAACGCAACGTGATCGTTGGGCAGCTCACGGCAGAAAATATTAAAAAACAGGTGGGCTGCGCGTGCCTGCGCCGCCCGGAGCTGGCCATCCCTGTGCGCGGACAAAGCTACACCACGCATATGCCTGTGCAAATTGAGGTATCCTCCACCGAAGCCAGCCTTGCCATGCGAGAATGCCTGCGCGACATGACAAACGTGATCCGCGGCGTGCTGGAGGAAACACCCCCCGAAATGGCCGGGGATATTGACAGCCAAGGCATCACTCTCACCGGCGGCGGCGCGCTGCTGCGCGGGTTAGATAGCCTGCTGCAAAAAGAAACCGGCCTGCGTGTGCGCACGGCGCAAAACCCCGTGCAATGCGTGGCCCTTGGCATGGGCGTGATGATGGAACACCCTAAATTCCTGCGCAACAACAATGTGCTGTTTCGCACCGACGACGACATTGGGGAGTTTGAGCGGAACAGAAACCTGTGATTTTCGCCCGCCACCGCGCACCCGCCGCGCACGCAACTTGCCCCCGGCGCAGAGATGCACCGGGGGTTTGTGTTTGTTGCCACAAAGCGTCTAACCGCACTCCAACCTTCGTTCGTGACGAATCCCCATGCAATGTTTGGTGTTGCGGTTCCGTATGTTACATATTTTAAAACATGTTTCCCTGTCCTGCCGCATACCAGTGCAAGGGGGGTGAGCGCGTGCGCGAACACAAGCAGAAAAAATCGCTGGGCGAAGTGGTGCGGCAAGCGGGCGAGGCCCTGGATTTTCCGGAGCAGCTGCTGCCGGGCTTTTGCCATGTGGAGCTGTGGCAAAACCGTCAGGCGATCGTCGATGGGGTGAAGGGCGTGCTGGGTTACAGCGAAAACGAGGTGCAGCTAAACCTGGGCACGCTGGTGCTCACCGTCAAGGGCGCTGCGCTGTCTATCCGCAGCTACCAGGCGGAGCAGCTTTCGTTGAGCGGCACTATTGCGGAAGTACATTATACAACGTAAAGGGGGCGTCGTCGTGCCGTTGATTAAATTGCTGCGCTTTTTGCGGGGCTACCACTGCTTTTGTGCGGCGGAGGGGTTCCCGGAACGCTTTTTGAATCTGTGCAACCAGGCGGGCATTGCCGTGTGGGATATTGCGTGGCACAAGGGCGCGCTGCGCGGCAAAACCGACCGCCGTGGCTACCGGAGGATGCGGACTTGCGCGGAACCCGCAGGCGTGCGCCTGACCGAAATCAAGCGCACGGGGCTGCCGTTTTTGCTGCATAGCTACCGCTACCGCTGCGGCATGCCGGCGGGATTTTTGGTTTGTGTGGCCACCTTGGCCGTGCTCTCGCAAATGATTTGGACAATTGAAGTAACCGGAAACCAGCGCGTGGCAGCGGAAGATATCCTCACCGTGGCAGCGTCTTTGGGCATTCGGCCGGGCGCTTGGCGCAAGAACATCAACGCCCGTGACGTCAGCCAGGCGGCGTTGCGGCAGCTGCCGGTGCTCACCTGGCTTGCGGTGAACCTGCGGGGCAGCAGCGCCGTGATCGAAGTACGCGAAGCCCTGCTGCCCAACCCGCGTGACGAACAAACACCGCAAAATATCATTGCCCGCAAGGCAGGGCAAATCAAAATCATCGAGGTCTACAGCGGCAGCCAAGCGGTGCGGCCGGGGCAGGCGGTGCTGCCCGGCGACCTGCTGGCCGGCAGCGCTGTGGCAAACGCCGACGCCACGCATCGCTATGTGCGTGCCAGTGCCTATGCCGTGGCGCGCACCAACATCGTCTGCCGGGGTGCGGCCCTCCGCCAAACGGCCCCCTTGCGCATGCAAAAAAAGCGCACACACTACACCCTGTGTCTGCTGCAATTTTCAATCCCTATCGGCCCCCGCCCCAAGCCCAACAGCGCCGCCATCACGTTCGAAGACCACTTCACCTGGGAGCCAAAAAGCACGGGCAAACACCTGCCGCTTTCGCTGTTGCGCCGCACAGAATACACCTACGCGCCGCAGCCCCGCGGCAAAACCGACAGCCAGCTGCAACTGGCCGCGGCAGCCGCTTTTTTTGCCGCCGAATGGGAAACCCTGCGCGCCGCCCAAGTGCTTCGCCAGGAGGTGCGGCTTCATGTGCGTGAGGACGCGTGCGAAATTTGGCTGCAGGGCACAGCGTATGAAAACATTGGGGTTGCGGAAAAACCGAGCGGATGAGCGCAACCGCGAGATCGCTCACCGCAGGTGCGTTTTGCACAAAATGATTGCGGCAGCACCCCTGGCCTCGTGGTTGTGAAGCACCTCGTGCACCCCGCCGTTACCGTGTGATGATTATAGCACAGAAAAAACAAAAAGAGAAAACTGGCGAAAAATCTACGCTTGCAAAATCGCAAGTTTTGTGTTATAATAATGTGCTCGAAAATATGGAGCCATCAATTTAAGGAAAAGGAGCACACGTAATGGACACCCATTCCCTCGTGCAAGCGTTGCAAGCGCTGAACCCCAAGGAGTATGACTGGAAATTTTGCCTTTATTCTTACCGGAAAAGCCGCGACGGCGCACAACTGAGCTGGAACCACTGCGAAATGGAGGAAATCGCGCGCTGGGTCGAGCAGCACGCACGGTTTCTGCTGGAAAAAACACTCCTCGATCGAGTGGTGACGGAGTATTCTCCGCTGATTCCCAAGGAAGAAATCGGCGCGCTTTCGCAGGGCGATCCACAGATTCGCGACCAGATTGGCGATGTGCTGCTGGGCATTGCCGGTGCCGAAACCAAGGCCCCCGAAGACTTTGCCAACGGCGTGGTGAACAAACCCGTTGGCTACGCTTTCTATGGTCTGCGCCCCGAAAAGAAAGACGACGCGGGCGAAGTGTTTGAACCCGCGCGGGAGGTGATTTTTCTGCGCCGCGCCAATCCTTTCATCAGCGGCGCCAAAGCGTTGCTGGCGGTGGGCAAGGGCGATGCTGTGGCCGAGGCGCCGTCCCCCCTCCTAAAATTCACGCCGCAAACCGACTTTTTGCTCGTTGACGGCATAAGTTATTTAATCAGCGAAAGCATCGCCAAGGATTTTGACCTGGAAACCCGGGCCAACGCCGTGTGCGCCCGCCGGTTGGAGCAAATCAACGAAGCGGACGTAGCCGGCAGCTACGAGCAGCTGGAGTTGGTGGCTTTGGGCGGCAAACACACAAAAAAATTCCTCGAATTCGACAAAGAAATCCTCGACCACATCGCGTCTCTGTCCATCAATTCTCGCGCCGATTTTCTTTCCGTCTATGGCATTGCGCTGGACGCCGATGGCAAAATGAACTCCTCCGACCCCGAACAGTGCGAGATGATTATCGACCTGCTGTGCGGCCGCACCTGCACCGATGTGCTGGGTCGTTTGGCCGTCGGCGTGAATATTAAGCCCAGAGAGTAAGAACCTGTGCGCGCACCCGTTTGCCGCGCGTCTTTTGGCAGATTAAATATTCTTAAAACACGCCCTAGCGAAAAGTGGCATTTTGGGCGGCTTCGCGGCTATAAACACCAAACACTTGCCCCCGGCGCATGTTTGCACCGAGGGCAAGCTGCGTGCGCGGTTAGCGGCCTAGCCAGCCGCATACGCAGGCATTAAGTAGCCAAAGTGCATAGGTTCGGCCACAATAGCCACCTGGGCCATTGTGTTGGCCAAAAGGCCGCCCAGCACAGGGTTGGGAATCATTGTGGTGCAGTAGGGTGCGATATATTCGCCGATGACGCGCAGCGACGGATTGCTGCGAGGCAGCATGCGCACCTGTCTGCCGTGGAAGGCGAAGACCAGACGACGCTCCGAGACGGAATTGAGCGGGCGGATCCATACGTGCAATTTTTGGCTGCCCTCCCAGGCGGCGGAGCAGCTGACTATGAACTCGACGCCGCCCAAGGTGATCAAGCACTTGCGGGGACGGCCATCCATGCCGCAAAGCACGGTGTTGCGCTCTTTGCCCTCACTCCAGCTGAATTTTAGGCTATCGTTGCCAAAGCGAAAACGCACCTGATCGATGCCGCCCGCTTTGTCGGCACTCATGAAAAACACCGCCATAGGCATCACGCTCACCGGGTAGCCAATGCGCTTTGGCAACTGCTGGAGGGACGCCGAAAAAAGAATGAACCGGCCCTCCAAATGGGCTTCGAGCGCGGCGTTGCGCGGTGCTCGAAGCAAAGACGGATATGCGGGCAACGACGGAATCGTAATGTTCGCAGAGGGCTGCGCGGGGGTTTCGGCGTCTTCCCGCACAAACAACCCCGGCAGATGACGGGAAAACGCGTCGAGGGTTTTGGATGAAAATATCTCGCCGCCGGTGGTCACAACGCACGCATCGTATTCCGGAAACATGTAGCCTTGCTGCGAAAACATGCCGTCCGCCCGGCACGAATTTGGCACCGTGTTCATCCACAGGCAATAGCCGTAGCCGTTGTTGCCATGTTCGTCGGCGTCGGGGCTGTTTTGCTGCACACGCGGCCGTATCGAGGTTTGCACCCAGTCGGCGGGAATCACCTGTTTGCCCTGGAACACGCCGCCCTGGGTGTAGCACAGCACCAGCTTCGCAAAGCTCTCGGTTGTGAGATAAAGCCCCCAACCGCCCGCTTCTACCGTGCCGTCCGTTTCCCAAAACGGGCGCGGAATTCCCAGCGGCGCAAACAGCCGCGGCATCAGATAGTCCACCACGCGCATGCCGCACAAGCGGTGCAAAATCACGCAAAGCAGATATATATTTTCGTTGCTGTAGTTCCAGCCTTCGCCCGGGGCATAGCCCCACTTGGCGTTGGCATAATCGCGCAGCCACTGCCTCTTGCTCTTGTCGCACAGAATACTGACTTCCTTCCCGGCTGTCATGGTGAGCAAATGCTCCACCGTGAGCGCTTCCAGATAGGGATCCTGTGCCGTGCCGCGCAGCTCGGGCAGCAGTTGCGCCACCTTGTCCTCCACCGTGAGCAGCCCCTCGGACACTGCAAAACCCACCGCACACGCCGCGATTGTCTTGCTCACCGAAAACATTACGTGCGGGTATTGCGGCGCAAACGGCGGCCGAAAATTCTCGTAGGCCACTTTGCCGCGGCGGATCACCATCACCGAATGGGTTTCCAGCTTGCTGTCAATCAAGTCCTTCATCAGTGCCGCAAGCGCATTGGAAGAAATCCCTACCTCTTCTGGCGTTTGGGCCCGGGGCAAACGCAACTCCTTTTGCATCTGCATTCTCCTCCTTGAAAAAATTTTTTTGGCAAAAAGCGAAAATATGTTTGACATTTTAGAACATATATGATATAATGAGTTCGTACCAACAGCGGGAGAGCGGCTTTGTGCGCACAGGTTTTGCGCAAGCCATCGCCGCGGGGGAATCTAATCAAAATAAGCGATAAGGGAGCTGGGTTATAATGAGGAAAAGTTCGAACGGCATGAACAGCACAATGCGCAAGATCTACGAATTTTTGGTGGAACGCACGCAGGACGGCGTGCCGCCCTCCGTACGTGAAATTGGGGAGCGCGTGGGGCTTGCGTCCACTTCGTCGGTGCAAGCCAGCCTCAATGCCCTCGAAAAATTGGGTTACATCAAGCGCGACCCTATGCACAAGCGCTCTATCCGCATTGCGGGGCAAGAAAACCAGCGCGCCGTGCAGGTGCCGCTGTTGGGCACCGTCACCGCCGGCATGCCCATCCTCGCCGTGGAGCAAATTGAAAGCTACCTGCCCTACACCGGGCCTGTTACCCGCGACAAATCGCTGTTTGCACTGCGCGTGCGGGGCGAAAGCATGATCAACGTGGGGATTCTCAACGGCGATATTATTTTCGTTGAAAAAACGCCCACTGCCCACAATGGCGACATCGTCGTAGCGCTCATTGAGGACGAAGCCACGGTGAAAACATTCTACAAAGAAAACGGGCACTTCCGCCTGCAGCCCGAAAACGATACCATGAACCCCATTTTCTGCGAAGAAGTGATCATCCTTGGCAAAGTGGTGTCGCTGCTGCGTTACTATTAATATAGCCGCGCAATGCACGCCGCAAAGTGCGCGCCTTTTTCCTCAAAGTTTTTATAGATATTATAGCTGGCCGCCGCCGGAGAAAGCAAGCAGTTTTTTTTTGGCGCGGTGCAAGCCGCCGCCGTCGCCACAGCCTCTTCCATGGTTTCCACCAACACAATATGCTGGCCGCTGCCCAATGCCCGCAGCAGCTTGGCAATGCTGTACCCGGTTTCTGGCATGCAAATTAAGTTGCGCACATTGCGCTCAATCAGTTCTTTGGCGAATGTTCGGTAATCCAGTCCGCGATCAAAACCGCCCAAAATGAGCGTATCAACGGTTTCCAGCGCATCAATCGCGGCGCACACAGAGTGCGGAATTGTGGAAATGCAGTCGTCTACCCATTTGATGCCACCCGCATTGCTGATTGGCTCCATCCGGTGAGGAATGCCCCGAAACGCCGCTACCGCGCGACGGATTCCCTCGTGTGTTGCGCCCAATTCCAGCGCCGCCGTGGCAGCAAAATAAATATCTTGCCGGTTGTGCGCCCCGCGCAGCCTTGGGTTGTTGCTTTCCAAGCTCTGCAAGAACGAGTCTTCTGTGCGCACGCCCACAGCGCACCGCCGCGCCTTGCAGCGTGAAATCCTCACACAATCGAAGTCCTCCAACGGCTGGTCAGCATTCGAAATAAACAAATCACCCGGCGCCTGGTACTGGAAAATGTGTGCCTTGGCTGCCGCATACCCGGCAAATCCACCGGTATAGTGCTCCAGGTGCTCCTCATAGAGGTTCGTCCACACCGCCACATGAGGCGACGCCTGCGTGAACTCCAGCTGGTGACTCGAAAGCTCAATCACCGCCACCTGGCCCGCAATGTCATCAAAGCAATCCAGCACCGGCACGCCCACATTCCCAACCAGCCGCGCAGGGATGCCGGAAGCGCGAAGCATGTCAAAAATCAGCGTGGATGTGGTGGTTTTTCCCTTGCTGCCGGTCACGCCCGCCTTCACGCAAGCGGCAAAGCGCAAAAACAAATCGGTCTGGCAGGTGATTTTTAACCCCGGCGGCAATGGCACATCCTTCAGTGGAACACCCGGCGACTTCAGCAAGATGTCGCACCGATGCACAACTTCCAAATAATCCGGTCCGCAAAGCAGCGTCACATAGGGATCTTCCAACGCTACGGGATTTTTGTCGGCAATCAACAGCGGGCGTGTGGGGAACAACTGCCGCAAAAATGTGTAGCTAGAGCGCCCTTCACGGCCAAAACCCAGCAGCGCAATGCGCTTTTTGCCAACAAGTTCAACTAGCTGCGCCAACATAGACACGCATCCTTTCTGCCGCCGGCAAAAATTTTTCCGGAATCAGGTGCGTCGGGTTCCAGCTTTGCAGCAACCGCTGCGCGGCGGCGCCGTCGCCTTGCAGCAGGGCAAAAGCCGCCCGCGCCTCCTCCACGGTGCCTACGCACTCGAAGGGCTTTTCGCCTTGGGTTGTTTCCCCCATCAGCGCAAAAAGTTCGGGCTGCAATTTCGGGTTTTTTAGTAAGTTTTCACCAAAAATATGCACCATCTGTGGCTCTGGCAAAAAGGGTGCCAGCATCAAATAAACAAACAAGCATTTGGCACAGTTGCAGCACCAAACGTTGTGCTTGCTGCCCACATTGCAGCTTTTGAAGGCGAAGTGAAACTGCGGCAGTGCCGCAAACCGCTTGGCAATTTGCAGCTCGTGGAAGGGCCGCAACAGGCTGAAATAACGCACTGGCAGGCCAAACCGCCCGTCGATGTAGTCATTCATATCCCGCTCAAACGCATAGCTTTTGGAGTACTGATGGTTGACATCGGTGCCGGTCACGCTCGCTTCGTTCGCGCTGGCCTCGTTCGAGAGCACCAGGTTCTCCGCGCCAATAAGATAGGCACAATAGAGCCCCAAAAACGCCACAACCGCCGAAAACGGCGTGTGGCCGTTCAGATAATCCCGGGCATTGCACGCCAACAGCGCCGGGTCAATCGTCCGATATGTGTGCAGCATTTGCCCCGGCGCAAAGCGTGCGGCGGCAAAGGTTTCGGTGCGGGCAGGCTGGTCATTCACCGTGAAGCCAAGCAGCGGCTGCCCCATTTCTTGCAGCAGATGCAGCGTCACGCAGGAATCCTTTCCCCCGCCGACCGGCACAAGGCACACGTTTGAATGATGAAAATTTTGCCCTTCAGCGCGCAAATGTGGTGCGTTTTCACAACGCACTTGTACAAACGAATCCAAATCGGTCACGACGCCGTTGCGATAGAAAAACTCACCCAGCCCGTGGAACCAAAGACGTTTCCACCAGCGAATTTCGTCATGATTTAAAGTGCCACAGTGAATGACGATCTCGGGCGGACAGGCGCATTTCCAGTAGCTGACAAGCTCCACCAGCCCCAGCGCAAACACGATATCGTGCGCCAAAGGCCCGTCGAAGTCGTTGACAATCGGCAGGTTCTTCGTGGCAATGCGTGTTACGGGATGAAATGCGCCCAAGCCGTCAATCAAAAAATCGAACCGCAGCGTGATACCCCCCGCATCGCGCGTCACCGCATAACCTTCGTAGTGAAACACCGGGTGCTGCGCGCGCAAAGCTTCGAATTTCGACGGCATAGGCAATTCCTTCCTGTCGTTTTCAGATATCAGGGTGATAGTTTTCGGCAAAATCTT
>JAITBA010000104.1 GCA_031283835.1 Oscillospiraceae bacterium | reverse complement strand
GACTATGTGAACGCGGACGGCGTGAGCGTGGGCCGCATACTGCCTGTGCTCACATTGCAGCAGCGCGGCGGCCAGTGGAACGCCGTTGACCTTGCGCCCGGCGTGGAATGGCTGCGCGTGGATACGGCCGTGGGCACCGGCGGCGACCAGAGGCACGGCACGCGCACCCTGCGCGTGGTGCCCACAGCCTACCTTAGCGTGGGCAGCAACGAAACAGTCCTCGCGGGCAACTCCTTTGACCATGCGGATGATGTGCGTTTGATCTTCACCGACGACACACGCATCGCGCAAGGCCAGCCCGCCAAAGTTGGCATCTTCCCCGATAAATCACCGCCCGCCCTCACCGCCGACCAGCTGCTGTGGCAACCTGACTACAACACAGCGTCGTGGAGGGGCACGTTCGAGGCCGACGACGACTATTTCTACGCGGTGCGAACCCCCAACTTGTCGCCCTATGCTAAGTCCAACGCAGACGTACAGGAAGGGTTTGACTTCGATGTGAATACGCGTGGTTCCATTGAGGTGATTGTTAGAGATGGCTCCGGGCAAGAGGTGATGAATGCCGGAAAAACGTTGCATATGTCGGAGCCCAACAACCCGCTGAACCAGAAGTGGAATGGCAAGCGCGCCTTTGAGGCCGCCGATGCGGGTGAATATTCCGCCTACTATGTGTGGAACCTGCGGGATGGTCGCTTTGTGGATAGCGCCAACCTGCGCATGATCACCGTGAAAGATTCCGGACCCTTCGACGGCGAACTGCGCAAAGAATCCCGCATCAGCTTCGACAGCACCAACGGCACCAATGGCACCTGGAGCGAATGGAGGGAGAGCGAGAGCCGGGAGCAATCCCGCGCGGTGGTGCCGGGCGCCTATATCCAATACCGCATTAGAATCAAGAACGAAGGAGACACCGACAAAATCGGCGCCTACACGTTGACCGACACCTTGCCCGCGGGTTTGACCTATGTTAGCGCCACGCCCCCGGGCGCCACCGGCACCAGCGGCGAGCGCACAACGGTCACATGGTCCATTCCAAAAATAAGCCCGGGAGAAATTGCTTACGCCATCACCGTGCGGGTGAACGAAACGACCAGTGCCATCGCGTTCGAAAACAAAGCCGTCTTCAGCCAGAACAACTACCCGGATATTGTGTCGAACCCCTGCTATCATCATGTGCCAACCGTGACCAAAAACGCGCGTGTGAGCACCGACGAGGGCGTCAGTTACGCGTTGACCGACAACGGCCTGGACGGTGCGCCTGTGCGCGTGGAATCGGGCGATTACATCGAGTACGCACTGACAATCAACAACCCATGGAATTCGGAACTTAGCGTTTCCGGCAACTGGTATAGTCTCGTCGATGTGCTGCCCCCTGGTTTGGTTTATGTGGATTCCACGCCGTCTGCCGGTTTTGTGCAGACCATTGGCGACGAAACCAGGCTTGGGTGGTACTACACCCAGCTTTATCCCGCGGGCGACGCCCGCAACACCGTAAGAGTGCGGACCCGCGTCAGCGTGGACACGCCCACGATCTTCAAGAACAGTGCCACGCTCAACTGTCTCGAAGGCGCGATCGCCGGGTCGATCGACAGCAACACCACCTACCACGGCACCGACGTAGTCCCGCCGCTTACCTTAAAAAAGTCCGCGCAAATCAGCACCGACAACGGTCTAACCTGGTCCGAGCCACACACAGGGCTCGAAACGCCCGACGTAAGCGTTGTGGTGAATCCCGGTGATTTGATCCGTTACACACTGACCATTACCAACCCACGCTCCAATGCGGTTACCGGCACGCCGCCGCCGTCGTTGAGCGACTTGCTGCCCCTTGGCCTAACCTTCCTCAGCGCCACCAACGCCGGCACAGCTACCCCCGACGGCGCGCGCACACGGGTTACGTGGAACTTTGCGTCGCTGCCTCCGGGCAACACCACCGTGAGCGTCGTCGCGCGGGTGAACAAACCCTAAGTTTTGATATTTTTGCGCAGGCCAGCCAATCATCACCATGGCTGGCCTGCGGGTTTTTGTGCCATTTTCTTTCGGGTGTTTTTGCTTCGCTTCCTCAATACCGGTTATCAAAAATCCGGGTCGATTTTTTTTCGCTGCGGGGCAGTTCGCCAATGTCAACGGCCTTCACGTTCGGGGTTAGGCCGATTTTAGCCTTAAACACCAGTTCCGTTGTTTTTTCGAGCGCACGGCGCACATCGCTGTCTGTGGATTCCGTTTCAAAGAGCAGGTTTAGCATATCGCGCCCATTGACGTGATCAATCATCACTTGATATTCGCTGCTGACACCATCAATCGTGGCAAGCAGTTCATCAATCCGGCTGGGATAAATGATGGTGCCCTTCACCTTCACCATGTCGTCGGAGCGCCCGAGGATTGTGTCGATGCGCGGATAGGGCGAGCCGCAGGCGCATGCGCCGGGGATTTCGCGGGTCAAATCGTGGGTGCGGTAGCGGAGGAGCGGCGCGCCCTCCTTTTGCAGCGTAGTAATGACGATTTCGCCCACCTCGCCTTCGGGCACGGGTGCGCCGGTTTTTGGGTTCACAATTTCGTAGTAAAGATAATCCGTCCACATGTGCATGCCGCACTCGTGCCGGCAGCTCATGCCAATGCCGGGGCCATAAATTTCGGTCAGGCCATAGATGTCATAAAGCTCCACGCCCAGTTCGTCGGCGATGCGCTTGCGCATTTTTGCGCCCCAGCGCTCCGAGCCGATCACGCCTTTTTTAAGATAAATCTTGTCCTTCACGCCGCGCCGCTCAATTTCTTCCGCCAGCAGCAGGGCGTAGGACGAAGTTGCGCACAGCACCGTCGATTTCAAGTCCATCATCATCTTGATTTGCTTATCTGTGTTGCCGGGCCCCATGGGAATTGCCATTGAACCCAGCAGTTCCGCGCCATGCTGAAAGCCGATGCCCGCCGTCCACAAGCCGTAGCCGGGCGTGATATGCACGCGGTCGAGGTTTGTGATGCCCGCTGTTTTGTAGCAGCGCTTGAACATCACCGCCCAGTCGGTTACATCTTTTTGCGTGTAGGGAATAATCACCGGTGTGCCGGTTGTGCCCGAGGAAGAATGAATACGCACGATTTTGTCGTCGCTCACTGCCTGCAGGCCCAGCGGATACGCGTCGCGCAGGTCGTCTTTTTCGGTGAAGGGCAGCTGCTCAAACGCCTTGCGCGAGGTGATATCCTCCGGGTGGATGTCCGCAAAGCGCTCTTGATAAAACGTGCCCTGTTTGGCGTGACGCATGGCCGATTGTATTTGCGAAAGCATTTCGGGAGTCAGATTCATACGGATCTCCTGTCGTTTTGTGGTGCGATTTAAGAGTTCTTTTTTAAGAAAAAGCAAGCCCGACTTGCAGCGCTTGTTCGTTGAGCGCCCAAAAGCGCTCCGGCAGGCGTTCGCGCAGCACGGCGCGCACGTCTTTGGGGGTGAAGGGCAGCAGGTTGTGCGCCAGTGCCACCCCCAGCAGCACCACATTGCCCACTTTTTGGTTCGTGAAGGCGCCGCTGTCAACAATGATTACATTTTTGACCGTGTCTTTCAGGTACCAGCACATCGCCTCTGCTGTGTAGCCATCGTCGCGCAGCGAGGAAGTTACGGGTTTCACCGCGCGGTCCAGCACAATCAGCGTGCCATTTTGTTTTAAAAACGGCAGTGCGCGCACCGCTTCACCCGGCTCAAAACCCAGAATAAGTTCCGCGCTGCCCGGCGGCAACAGCGGCGAATGCAGGTTTGTGCCAATGCGCACGTGGCTGACCACACTGCCGCCGCGCTGCGCCATGCCAATGGTTTCGGTGCCCCGCACGGGCAAGCCCCGCGCCGCCGCCGCCGCGCCAATAAGCCGCGAAAGCAGCACGGTTCCTTGCCCGCCAACGCCGGTGATTAAGCAATTGCATGCGTTCATTCGGCCGCCCCTCCAATCGCGCGGAACGGGCACACGTTTGTGCAAATTCCGCAGCCGGTGCACAGCGCGCTGTCAATCAAGGCTTTGCCGTCACTGAGTGAAATTGCGGGGCAGCCAAGCTTTTTGATACAGAGCCTGCAGCCGGTGCAAGCCGCCTGCTTGATGGTGAGCGGCGGCTTTTTTGTTTTGCCAATCGCAATGCACGGCCCTTCGAGCAGGAGCACCCGCACACCGGGTTTGTCGAGCATACTTTTAGCTGCGGCAATCACTTCCGGCAAATCGAAGGCATTGACACGCACGAGTTTTGCAACGCCGATTGCCTTGACGATTTCATAAATGCTGATTTTATCCACCACTTGCCCCGCAACCGTTTTGCCAATGCCCGGATGAGGCTGGTTGCCGGTCATGGCGGTGGTGGCGTTGTCGAGAATGACGACAATGATATCTGTTTGGTTATAGACCGCGTTCACAATGCCCGGGATGCCTGTGTGGAAAAATGTTGAATCGCCGATGAAGGCGAAGTGTAGCGTGTCCGGCTCCACACGGTGCAAACCCTGTGCTTGCGCGATGCCCGCGCCCATGCACAAGCAGGTGTCGACCATGTCGAGCGGTTGCGCGTTGCCCAGCGTGTAGCAGCCAATGTCGCCGGAATACACCGCCTTGCGCCCCTTTGCGGCTTCTTTTATCGCGAAGAACGACGCCCGGTGCGGGCACCCCGCGCAAAGCACCGGCGGGCGAACCGGCAGGGTTGGCAGCGCCGGCGCGGTTTGTGCCGCGTCTTCGCCGGTCAAAAACTTGCGAATGGCTTTTGTGACAGACGCAACGGTGTTTTCGCCCGCGTTGTGCACGTCTCCGGTCAATTTGCCCTTGATTTTTGCGGTGCCGCGCAGCGCACCCAGCGAAGTTTCGATCACCGGGTCTAGCTCTTCAACCACGAGCACTTCCTCCAAGCCCCGCAAAAACGCTTCGCCGAGCGGTGCCGGAAAGGGCACGGTTGCGATTTTTAGCAGCTTACAGTCTTGGTGCAGCTGCGCGAGCGCTTCTTTCACATAAGCGGTGCTCACGCCGCCGCAGGCAATGCCTTTGGTGCCGCTGCCGGTGAGTTGATTGCCCGCGTAGCGAGAAAATTCCTTGCTTAGCTCCTGCAATTGCGCTTCGATTTTGATGTGATTGGCATACGCCAGCCGGGGAAAAATCACCCAGCGGCCATTGTCTTTTGTGTAGCCTTCGGGTGTTTTTGCGGGGAGTTTGTCTAATAATTGCACCGAAGCGTAGCTGTGGCACACGCGCGTGGTTGGGCGCAAAATCACCGGCCGGCCCATGCGTTCGGAACACGCAAAGGCGTCGGCCACCATGGTGTAGGCTTCTTCCGGCGACG
>JAITBA010000088.1 GCA_031283835.1 Oscillospiraceae bacterium | reverse complement strand
TTTCCGCCGTTCTGCGTTAATTTTTTTTGTAATACGAAAGTATGACTGCAAAAAAATTGCCTTGCCCGGCAAAAAATCCGCTCAAAATCTGGACATTTCGGATAGTGTCAACACGCCCTGGTTAAAAGGAAACATTTTTTTCGGGCCAAAAAATCAGGCACCCACGGCATAATGCGCGCCCGCGCACAACGCCGCCAGTTCCGACACACGCTCTTTGGCCGGGGGCTTCATGTCTGCGTGGGCACAAGCCAGGCCAAGGCTAGCGTGCTTGCTGGCGCCCAGGTTGTGGTACGGCAGCAGCTCCAGCTTTTGCACGGCGGGCAAATCGGCAAGAAACGCCCGCAGCGCCAGGGTGTTTTCCTCCGTATCGTTCAGGCCGGGCACCACCGGCACACGCACCCACAAGGGCACGCTCCCCTGCCCCAGCCGTCGCAGGTTTTTGAGGATACGCGCGTTATCCGCGCCGGTGCCCTGCTTGTGCAGCGCGGCGTCCATGCATTTACAATCCACCAGCAGCAGACTGACATAGGGCAGCACAGGCTCCAGCAGGCAAAAATCGTAGTTGGCCGCGGTGTCCAGCGCCGTGTGAATCCCCTCCACGCGCGCGGCCTTGAGCAATTCCAGGCAAAATTCCGGCTGCATCATGGGGTCGCCGCCCGAAAGCGTAACGCCGCCGCCGGAGTTTTTGTAGAACGCCGCATCGGCGCGCACGGTCTTCATCACGTCCTCCGCCGTGCGCTCTTTGCCGCTCATGGCCAAAGCCCCGGCGTAGCAACGCTTGGCGCACAGGCCGCAGCACGTGCACTTTTTCCGGTCAATTACGTGTGCGCCGTCCGCGTCAATGCCATGGCAGCCGTTGGGGCAAAGCGCCGCGCACTTGCCGCAGCCAATGCACTTGGCCGGGTAGTGCAGCAGATCCGGCTCCCTGCGGTAGCTTTCGGGGTTATGGCACCAAAAACACCGCAGGTTGCACCCCTTGAGGAACACCGTGGTGCGGATACCCGGACCATCGTGCACACAATAGCGCTGGATATCGAAAACCATGCCGGCAATGCTCATAGGACTGGCTCCTTTATTACGAAGGGTTTTCACAATTGTAACACACCGCACGAAGGATGTCAAGCCATTATGAAGCGCGCAAGTTTTAAAAAAAAACAGTTGAATTCCCAGATGAGATGTGTTATACTTTTGTTTCGACACGAAAAACACAGGTGGGAGAGCATGCAATGGAATCGTTTCGGGAACTTTATGAACTCGTGAAAAGCAAACTGCGCGAAGAGCTTTCGGAAACCATTTTTGACGTGTGGCTGCGAGATATGGAGCCGATTTCGTTTGAAGATGGCGTGGCCATTTTGGCGCTGCCGGGGCTCAAGCGCAAGGTGACAGAGCAGAAATTTATGGCACAGATTCATCGGGCATTCGAAAGCGCGCTGGGGTTCGACGTGGACGTGCGGCTGGTTGAGCCGGACGTGAACGCGCGCGCGGCAACCCCCCAAAGCGAAAGCCCGGACACAGAAAACGAAAGCACAAGGCCCCTGGGCAGCCGCCTGCCACAGGGCCACGAAGCAAACACTTTCGAAACCTTCGTGATTGGCGGCTCCAACAAATTTGCCCACGCGGCGGCGATCGCGGTGGCCTCAAACCCGGGCAAGCTATATAACCCGCTGTTCATCCACGGGAACTCCGGGCTGGGCAAAACGCACTTACTCAGCGCCATTTATCACGAGTTTAAAAGCACAGCTCCCCGCATGAACATTATCTTCACCTCGGGCGAGGCCTTCACCAACGAGATGATCCGCTACCTTGCCATGAAGAGCATGGAGGAATTCCACCAAAAATACCGCAGCGCAGACATGCTGCTGGTGGATGATGTGCAGTTTATTGAGAGAAAAGAAGCCACACAGGAGGAGTTTTTTCACACCTTTAACGCGTTGACCCAGAACGGCAACCAAATCGTCCTCACGTCAGACAAACCGCCAAAAGACATGATCATCCTTGAAGACCGGCTGCGCAGCCGGTTCGACGCGGGGCTGATTGCGGATATTCAGCCGCCCGACCTCGAAACCCGCATGGCATTCGTAAAACGCAAAGCCGACGACACCGGCTTTGCCGTGACCGACGAGATCGTGGATTTTATCGCCCGGCAGCTCAAGAGCAATATCCGCCAGCTGGAAGGCGCGGTGAACCGCCTGGAGGCCCTTGTGACGCTGCGCAGCATGCCGCTGAACATGAACACCGCCCAGCACGCCATTGCCGACATTGTGAGCGAAGAGCGCCCGCTGCCGGTGACCATTGAGCGCATTGTGGAGGAAACCGCGCGCACGTTCCAGCTCAGTGCCGCCGACCTGCGCAGCAAGCGCCGCAGTGCCGATATTTCGCACGCACGACACATAGCAATGTATGTGATTAGCCAGATGACCGGCCAGCCCACAAAGGCCATCGGCAGCGAATTTGACCGTGATCACTCCACCGTGGTCTACGCCCTAGGAGAAATCCGCAAAGAAATCCAGCGGGATTCGGGGTTGCGCAAAATAGTGAACGAGATTACAAAAGTGGTGCAAGAGGGATGATTTGCCAATAGAAGGCCGCGCCGGCCGCCAAACAGCAAAGCAGCAAAGCAAATACCAGTAATGCGCATTGGAGGAAATTCCAAAAATGTGCATTATTTTTTTCAGGCAAAAACAAAAAGAATTTTTGTGCCCCGCGGCGACGTAGCATATTTTTTTCCAGGGTCTGTACATCCGCAAAAAACTATGCTATAATAATCGCAATGGCTTTGATGGGGATACGCCGCAGGGCACGGGCCAGGCGCGAACGGCGCACCGCAGGCGTGGAACGGAGGAAAAACATGGTGAATTTAAAACGCTGCGCCGCGCTGGGCTGCGTATTGCTTTTGTGCGCGGCCGCGGGCTGCGGAAAAGCAAAGCCGTCAACAACCGCGCGGGCAACAGAAGAATCCGCCACGCAAACGGCTTATGCCACCAAAAACCCAGGCACAATTTTTGTGCCGCCCCTGCCGTCAACAACCGCGCGGGCAAACGTACCTGCCGTGGCCACCGGCGGCACGCAGCCGGTCCTTGTGCGCATTGTCATCCCGGAGGGCTTTGGGTTTTATCAGGTGGCGCAGCGGTTGGAGGCCAATCAGGTGTGCACCGCGCAAGCGTTCTACAACGCCGCACAAAGCTACCAGGTGCAAAGCTTTGAAGTGCCCGCGCCGGCCCAGGCCGCCTACCGCATGGAGGGCTTTCTTTTTCCCGATACCTACGAATTCTATCAGAACGACGACCCTGTGGCCGTGCTGCGCAAAATCCTCAACAATTACGCCGCAAAATCTGGCCTGCCCGATTATAACACCCTCGTCCTGGCCTCAATCATCGAGAAAGAAACCCGCTCCAGCCAGCATATGGCCATGGTCAGCTCTGTGTTCCACAACCGGCTGAGCCAGGGCATGCGCCTGCAAGCCGACGCCACCATCCGTTACGCGGAGCAGCAGCTAAAACCCAGCGCTCTGCTGCAAAACACCGCGCAATACGCCGCGCGCTACAACACCTACAAGTGCGACGCGCTGCCCGTCGGCCCCATCTGCAACCCCGGTACCCGCGCTCTCCAGGCCGCGCAAGCCCCTTCGCGGAGCGATTATCTCTACTACTTTTTTGGCGGCGATAGCACCAACCACTACTCCCGCACCTACGAAGACCATCAGGCCGCCATGGCGGAATACGGGCTTGGCTGAGACCCAAAATCCCCCGCGAAATAGTAACCATTCTAATTATTATAAGGAGGACCCCCTTATGCGCAAAACAACCGCCGTTATCCTTGCCCTGCTCGTTTTGCTGGCGTCCGTGCCCTTTTCGGCCGCGGCAAAAAAAACCGACGACCTCCGCATCGCGTTTATCAGCGACACGCATCTGCTCCCCGAGGAATTGACAGGCGGCTATAACGACGCTTTCAAAGAAGACACCTACGACAGAGGCAAGCCGGCCGAGCAAAGCCAGGGGCTGCTGCTTTCGGCGCTGGCCAGCCTGAAGGCCCGGGCCAAAAGCGAAGACCTAGATTACTTGGTTGTGACAGGCGACCTGACAAAAGACGGCGAACTGGCCTCGCACAAGCGTCTGGCGCAACTGCTGGAGCAGTTTGAGAAAGACAGCGGCGCGCAGGTGGCGGTGATTCCCGGCAACCACGATATCAACATGGGCCCCAGCGAATACAGCACCGGCGTTGCCCAATCAACCCCCAACACCAGCCCCCGGCAGTTCCTCCAAATTTATAAAAACCTGGGCTTTGACCTGGCGACCCCGG
>JAITBA010000068.1 GCA_031283835.1 Oscillospiraceae bacterium | reverse complement strand
TTCTGGCGGATTTTCCGCCGTTCTGCGTTAATTTTTTTTTGTAATACGAAAGTATGACTGCAAAAAAATTGCCTTGCCCGGCAAAAAATCCGCTCAAAATCTGGACATTTCGGATAGTGTCAACGCGCCCTAGAGCAGTTCCACAAAATTCCGCAGCATCCGCAAGCCGACGGCGCCGCTTTTTTCGGGGTGAAACTGCGTGGCGACGAGCTGGTTGCGGCACACCGCCGCGTCAAAGGGCACACCGTATTCGGTGCGGGCGGCCACGTCTTCGGGCTGCGCCGACACCACGTAGTAGGAGTGCACAAAGTAGACATACGCGCCCTCGGGCACCCCGGCAAACAGGCCGTCGTGCCGCCGCAGCGCAATGGAGTTCCAGCCCATGTGCGGCACCTTCAGGCGCGCCGCAGGGAACCGCAGCACCTTGCCGGGCAACACATCAAGGCCTTCTGCGTCAGGGCTTTCCTCCGAAGCGGCAAACAGCAGCTGCTGCCCCAGACAAATGCCCAGGAAGAGACCTCCTTGCCCTGCCGCCGCCCGCTGCGCCGCCTGCCGCGTGACCTCGAACAGCCCCCGCGCGCGCATGGTTTTGAGCACGCCGCCAAACGCGCCCACGCCGGGCAGAATCACCCCGGCCGCCGTTGCGATTTTGTGCGCGTCGTTGGTGATTTCGCACGGCGCGCCCAAAAAATCGAGCGCTTTCTTCACGCTGCGCAGGTTCCCCGCACCGTAGTCGATAATGGCAATCATAGGCTCTCCTTAATCGGCAATCAAAAGAATTACCGCAGCTTCATCGAAATATTCATGGCCCGCACCGAGTGCGTCAGTGCGCCCAACGAAAGGATATCCACGCCGGTTTTGGCCACCCGGCGGGCGTTTTGCGCGGTGATATCGCCGGAGGCCTCCAGCCAGACGTGCGCGGAGGCGTTGGCGCGCACCCAGGCGACGGCTTCGCGCATCTGGTCAAGGGTCATGTTGTCCAGCATAATCACGTCGGCGCCGGCGGCAAGGGCTTGCCGCACCTCCGCCAGGTCACGGGTTTCCACTTCGATTTTGACCATGTGGCCAACTTTGGCGCGCACGCGTGCCACCGCGGCTTCAATCGAGCCGCAGGCGTCGATGTGATTGTCCTTCAGCATCACGCCGTCGCTGAGGTTGTAGCGGTGGTTGCGGCCGCCGCCGCAGGCAACGGCATATTTTTGCAGGGCGCGCAGGCCGGGCAGCGTCTTGCGGGTGTCGCACACCGTCGCGCCCGTGCCTTCGAGGGCTTGCACCACTTCGCTTGTTGCAGTGGCAATGCCGCACAAATGCTGCAGCAAATTCAGCGCCGTGCGTTCTCCTTGCAGCAACACCGTCGTCGGGCCATCAAATTCCAGCAGCACATCGCCCTTTGCAAGGCGCGCGCCGTCGCCGCACTTCAAGTCAAACGTGCAGCTCTCGTCCAAAAGGCGAAACACGCGGCAAAAAACCTCAATGCCGCACAGCACGCCCGGGGCCTTGGCCAATAGATAGGCCCTGCTGCGCGCGCCCGGCGCAAAAAGATATTCGCACGAAAGGTCGAGGTAATGCACGTCCTCCCGCAGCGCGCGTGTAATCACGTCGTCCGTAATATAGTTGGGAATCACAGCAGTTTTTCCTCCGCGTCTTCCAGAATCAGGGCGGCCACGCAGGCCAGCGAGCAGGTTTCGGCCCAGTCGCGGGTCACGCAAGGCGCTTGCCGCAGCCGTGCATAGAGCGCACGCATGCGCTTTGCCGCCCCCGGCAGTTTCTCCTTGTTGGGGAACACAAAACAGGCATCCTGCATTTCTTGTTGAATCCGTTGCCGTGCCTGCGGCGGGCTGAGCCGCCTCGCTTCTGTTCGCGCCGGTTCCCGCAAAACAGCAGCGTCTTCCGCCGCCGGTTTGCACGCCGCGCAGGGCGCTTCGCGCAAGATATCTTCGGCGGCCTTGCGGCCAAACACCAACGCCTCGGGGAGGGAGTTGCTGGCCAAGCGGTTGCCGCCGTGCAAGCCGGTGTGTGCGCATTCGCCGCAGGCATAAAGCCCCGGCACGGTGGTGCGGCTGTGCAAATCCACCTGCACGCCGCCCATAAGATAATGCTGGCAGGGGAACACGGGGATTAAATCCACAGCCATGTCCACACCGCGGGCCAGGCACGCGACATAAATCCCCGGAAAGCGCCGGCGCACAAAATCCGCGTCCCGGTGCGTAATATCCAGATAAAAATCGTTGGAGCCCGTGGCCCGCGCCTCCTGCAGGATAGCCTGGGACACCACGTCGCGGGGGGCCAGTTCAAGGCGGGCGTCGTAGCGGTGCATAAAGCGCTCGCGACCGCAGTTGCGCAAATAGGCGCCTTCGCCCCGCACCGCCTCGCTGATAAGGAACTGCTGCATTTTGCCGGGGCTATGAAAAGCGGTGGGATGAAATTGCACAAAGCTCAGGTTTTTGATTCGCGCGCCCAGCTCATAGGCCAGGCGAATGCCGTCGCCGGTGGAAACAGCGGGGTTGGTGGTGTGGCGGTAGACCTGACCAATGCCGCCGGTGGCCAAAATTAAAAACGCGCAGGTGCTTTGGCAGCGCGCCGCGCCCAGCAGCACCTCCACGCAAAAACCGTCGGGCAATTTTTGCGCCGCATAGGCCACCGCGTCCTCCGCCAGCGTAACCCCCGGCAGGGCCCGCACCAGCGGCAACAGCTTGTCCATCAGCTCTTTGCCGGTTTGGTCGGCGTGGTGCACAATGCGCCGGCGGCTGTGCCCGCCCTCCAGGGTTTTTGAAAGCCCGCCTTCGGGGGTGCGGTCAAACTCCACGCCAAGCGCCATCACCCGGCGCACATCCCCCGGGCCTTCCCGCACCAGCATCTCCACCGCCGCCACATCATTTTGATAATTCCCCGCCACAAGGGTGTCTTCGATGTGCAGCGCGAAGCTGTCGTCGTCTTGTTCGAGCACGGCGGCCACGCCCCCCTGTGCCAGCGCGCTGCCAGAGTCCTCCGGCGCCTGTTTGCTAAGAATCAGCACCTGCTTGGGGGCCTCGCCGCCGCACAAATGGTATGCCGCATAAAGCCCGGCAAGCCCACTGCCAAGGATGATTACATCATAATTTTTTTGCAAGGCCGCTGCACTCATCGCGCACCGCTTTCGTTTTGGGATAGTAGACC
>JAITBA010000032.1 GCA_031283835.1 Oscillospiraceae bacterium | reverse complement strand
GTTCGGCCTTGGCCTCGTGCATGGTGTGGTATTGCAGCAGCTCAAGCTCGTTGAACCCCAGGCCCTTCAAATAGTCCGCCGCCGCCGCAAGCTGGGCGGGGCTGTCGTTTTTCCCCGGCACCACCACCATACGAAAACGCACCGCGGGGCGGGGTTTGTTTGCCAGCAGTTTTTTTGTGTTGGCGCGAATGAGGTCGTCCGTCTGCCCAGTGAGCGCCTTGTGCCCGGCGCTGTCGCCCAGCAGTTTAAAATCCACCAAAAACAGGTCGATATCCGGCGCCAAAGCAGCAATGGTTTCCCACGGCGCGTGGAGCGTGGTTTCCACCGAAACGGGAATACCTTCCGCCCGCAGCAAGCGCAGCAGCTGTGCCAAGGCCTCGCGCGGCTGCAGCAGCGGCTCGCCGCCCGAAAGCGTAACGCCGCCGCCGGTGGCTTTGTAGTAGACCGCGTCCTTGCGCAGTTCGGCAACAATATCCTCTGCCGTTAGGCGCATGTCGCCTTCCGTGAGCGCGGCGGTAAGATTCTCGGGGTTTTGGCACCAAAGGCAGCGCAAGCCGCAGCCCTTGAAGAACACGGTGCTGCGCAGCCCCGGCCCGTCGTGGACGCAGGTGCGTTGAATTTTTGCCACGGGCAGTGTAACGGTTCCTTGTGCGATTGGCTTGGGTTGGATGACAGCAGTAGACATAGAAATCCCTCCGTACTAGACTTTTTGATGTTTAGGTGCTCGGCGTTTCTCCCGGCAAACTGTGCGCGTCCGCGCAGATAAAAAATTCAAAGTGCCGACTATTTGTAACCCATTATAGCATGAATTGCCGCGGATTGCAAGAACAAAGTACCGCTATTTTGTGGAAAGCGGCGTTTGTTTTTTTTGCAACAATATATTCGTTAGCAAACAAGACAAGGAGAATTGTCTTAAAAAATAAATCCATAAAACGATTGCATTTTGCCCCTTCCGCGTGCTATAATGTCTCCATGGACATGTATGAACAATTCGCGCCGTATATTCAGGACTATATTTATCGGCAGGGCTGGAGCGGCCTGCGCCCGGTGCAGACTGCCGCGGCCGAAGTTTTGTTTGGCAGCGACGACCATCTGCTGCTCAGCACCGGCACGGCCAGCGGCAAAACCGAAGCTGCTTTTTTGCCCGCCCTCACCCTGTTGCACCGCAAGCCCGCCCAAAGTGTGGGCATCCTCTATGTCAGCCCGCTCAAGGCGCTAATCAACGACCAATTTGCCCGGCTCACAGGGCTGCTGGCGGCGGGGGGGCTGCCTGTTACCAAATGGCACGGCGACGCCCCGGCAGGCGCTAAAACAAGGCTATTGCAAAGCAAAACCGCCAATGACGAAGGCCCCCGGGGCGTGCTGCAAATCACACCCGAAAGCCTCGAAAGCCTGCTGATGCACAAAAGTGCCGCCTGCAAGCGTTTGTTTGCCGACTTACGCTTTGTCATTGTGGATGAAGTACATTATTTTATGAGCAATGAGCGGGGCCTTCAGCTGCAATGCCTGCTGGCGCGCCTGGAGCGGCTGTGCGGGTGCAACCCCCGGCGCATCGGGCTTTCGGCAACACTGGGCAACCCCGAGGCGGCTATGGACTGGCTATGCGCGGGCACGCACCGCCGTTGCCGGCACCCCGAAGTCCCCGACCAAAAACGCCGCCTGTTGCTGTGGATGCGCTATTTTTGCTTTGGCGAAGAAGGCATGCGAAGTCTGCTCTATGAGCAAACGCTGGGCAAAAAGACCATCATTTTTACTATTGAGCGTGTGGCGGCAGAGCTGACCATCGCACATCTCAAGCGCATTGCCGCCAAGGCCAAAAGCCCCGACGTCTACCGTGTGCACCATGGCAGCATCAACGCCGCCCTGCGCGAAGAAACCGAGCGCGAGATGAAGCGCAGCGAAACCCCCGTTGTCACCGCCGCCACCGTCACCCTGGAGCTGGGGCTCGACATTGGCGACCTGGATCGCGTTATACAAATGGGCCTTGCCCCTTTGAGCGTGAGCAGCTTTGTGCAACGCATTGGGCGTTGTGGGCGGCTGGGCCAGCAGGCCGAGCTTCTGTTTGTGCTCCAAAGCGAGCTGGAACCCACCCCCGACGACCCCCTGAGCCACCTGGATTGGGAACTCATCAAGGCCATCGCCATCGTGCAGCTCTATTTAGAGGAGCGGTGGGTGGAACCCATTGCGCCGCAGTGGCAGCCCTTCGGCCTGCTCTACCACCAAACCATGTGCACCCTGGCCGCCCTGGGCGAGGTTTCGCCCGCCCGCCTGGCACAGAATATGCTCACCCTCCCGGCCTTTCGAGCCATTTCGCAAGAAGATTTTAAATTGTTGCTGCGGCATTTAATCGACCGCGGACACATTATGCGTGGTGACGCGGGCGGGCTGATGGTGGGGTATAACGCCGAACCCATCGTCACAAGCTACGAATTCCTCTCGGTCTTCACCGCCCCGGACGAGTTTCAGGTGCGCCACAAAAACGAAACCATCGGCACCGTCACCGAGGCCACCCTGCCCGGCGAACGTCTGGTGCTTACCGGCCGCTGCTGGGAAGTCACCGCTTGCGACGAACAGAAAAAGATCATCAATGTCAAGCCCTCCAAGCGCACCGCCGAAACCAAATGGAAATCCTTCACCCGCGGCAAAATGCACAAGCATCTGGTGCGGCGCATGCACCGCGTTCTGGCCGAAGACACCGACTACCCCTACCTTAGCCCCGAAACCCGCAATTCCCTGGCCAAAATGCGGGGCATTGCCCGCACGCTGGGCCTTGCGACGCGCAGCATCGTCCCCCTGCCCCCCAATTCCTGCATTCTGGCTCCGCAGCTGGGCACCCCCGCGCTTCAAACCCTGCAGTTGGCCCTGCAAGGTCAGGGCATCCGCGCCTCCATGATCCCCGGGGGCTTCACCCCCATGCTGCTGCACTGCGAAAGCTGCACCGAACCCATGCTGCGCCGCGCCCTGCGCGCCCTCCGCACCGAAGGCATCAACCTGGCCCTGCTTGATTTTGATCCGTTAAAACTGCGCCCCCGCCAAAAATTCGACGATTTTCTCCCCGAAGAGCTCCTCCGCCGCGAAATCATCGCCGAATGCCTAGACGTGGACGGCGCCATGCAATTTGCCGCCGATTGCCCGCCCTAGGAGTTATCGTAGAGTTGCAGCACATTGCGCGCCACTTCAATCCGGGTGATGCGCTGGTTCATGGCCTGGCGTTCCATGTGCTTGTGGGCCTGAATTTCGCTCATGCCAAGGGAGGCAATGAGCACGCACTTGGCCCGGTGGATCAGCTGCAATTCGCCAATCTGCTGCGTTAGGCGCTGGTTTTGGTTTTGCAACTGCGCCAGGCGGATCTGCACAGTCTGCATCTGCTCAAGCGCCGAATGCAGCACTTGCCGCCCTACCGGTTTGAGCAAAACCATCACGCCCTGGGCTTTCAGCGCGCACCGCTGCTGTGCCGTAATGCTCTCGGGCGACAAAAAGAGGATTTGCGCCTGCGTTTTTTGCGCCAAAAACGCCGCCAGCGCACTGCCGTCTTCGTCGGCCAAAGGGGCGTTAAGAATGCAGCAATCAAAAGCTTCGCCCGCCTGCACTTTTTTGCGTGCCTGCGCCGCGCTGTCGCAGCACAGCACAGCATCCCCCTCCTGCACAGAGAGGACTTCGCTGAAATATTGCCCGCCCTTCTGCGAGCCGGAAACCAACAAAAATCGCGGCAATGGCACCACCACGCTCCAAAAAAAATACACGCGAAAAATCGCAAGTGATTGCTTTACGTTATACTATTCTAAGATTATGCCGTAATCGGGGTGTGTTGGCACGATTCGAACCGTTCAATTTTTGAGCGGATTTCGTGTCAACACGCCCTAGTACTGTGCGTACATGGATTTGTAGGGGTTGGCGCTGTTGGGGGTCATGAGGAGGTAACTGGAACTGAGAAGCAGTGCCAGGTCTGCGTCAAAGGCGGCGGCGTATTGCGCCAGCACGGGGCGGATGGCCTCAATGTCTTCCGGGGTGGCAGGGCGGTGCGACACCTGGGGCGGCAGTTCCCGGGGCAGCTGCTCTGTGCGCAAAAAAATGCGCCCGCCATGCTGGCCCGTGCCGCAAAATCTTCCCACCAACTGCGGCGCGGCATCGTTTTGCGCGCCTGTCTGCGCCTCCAGGCCCAGCACCACAATGTTGCCGCCCGCCTGATACTCCCCAAGAAAATCGCCCGCGCAGCCGCCAATCACCAAGCTCGGGCACGTTTCGCCAAATTCCTTCATATGGATCCCCGCGCGGTAGCCCGCGTTGCCCTTGACAAGGATCACGCCGCCGCGCATGCCATAGCCTGCCGCATCGCCGGTGAAGCCATGGATGATGATCGTACCGCCGCTCATGGTGTCGCCGGTAGCGTCCTGCGCATTGCCCCGCACGGTGATCTTGCTGCCGGTGCCCAAATAAGCCCCCAGCGCGTTGCCGGGAACACCCTCGATTTCGACCTGCAAATTTTCTACGCCCGCGGCAATATAGCGGTGCCCCAGGCAGTTTTTAATTTGCACCGAAGCACCCGCATGGGTGCGCAGCTGCGCGCCAAGTTCCGAAAAATGAAGATTTTTTGCATCAATCACGGTCATGCGGTCACCTTCTTTCGCAATACGCCTGCCCGCGTGGCGGGGTCAAGCACAATCAGACCCGGGTTTTGCAGGATATGCGCAAACGCGTCGGGCGCAATCGTCGTGCGCTCACGCACCAACGCGGTATAAATCCCCGCACGGCGCTCGCCGTCAATCAGAATAAACCCTAGCAGGCGCTGCCGCTCTTTATCATAATAAAACGCCCTGTAGCCCGTACTGTCGATTTCTTCGAGGGGCGATATATCCTCGGGATAAACCCCGGCGGAAAGGATATGTTTACCAAAAAAGCCGATAGCGTTTTGGGGGATGAGGGGCGTTGGCTCGAAGGTGCCGCCCGCCATGTGCGCACCCGCCGCTTCGCCCTGCAAATAGGCGTTCGGCAGCAGCGCCATCATTTTTTGCTGCCCCGTAACAGCGTCAACACTCTCGGTGCAGTCGCCCGCGGCATAGATATCCGGCAAACTCGTGCGGCCGTTGGCGTCCACCACAACGCCTCGGTTCACCGCCCCGCCCGCCTCCTTCACCAGCCCCGCGTTGGGCCGCACGCCCGCGGCGTAGACCAGCTGATCGAATTCCACCACCGCGCCGTTCGCAAGTGTGGCCGCGTTTTTGGTGAACTTCACAGCGCTTGTGCCCAGCTGGAACCGAATACCGTTGGCCTCCAGGTGCTTTTGTATCATACCCGCCGGGGTTTCGCTCAAAACAGAGCTGAGGATGCGGGGCGCAAGGTCGCACACTGTGATGTGCTCCGTAATGGCGCGCAGACCCTCCGCAGCCTTCAGACCAATCAGACCCGCGCCCACGATAAACACCCGCGTGCCGGCATTCACCCGTTCCAGCAGGGTTTTCGCGTCGTCAAGCGTGCAAAATGTCCGCATATTTTCGACAAGCTCCAGGCCTTCACAGGGGAACACCACGGGGCTTGCTCCTGTTGACACAAGCAGCTTGTCAAAATCAATCACAGTGCCATTTTGTAAAGTGATTTGCTTTGCGTCCGCATAGATCGCCGAAACGGTTTCGCCCAGCATTGTCCGCACGTTGTTTTTGGCATAAAAATCTTCCGGGCGGTATTGGATACGCCGCAGATCGGTCTTCCCCTCCAGCAGGTAGGAAATCAAGGGACGGCCGTAGGTGTGGTGCGGTTCGCTGGCAATGAGCACAATTTCGTCTGTCCGGCTCACCCGACGAATCCCCTCCACGCAACCCACCGCGCCGCTGGAATTGCCGATAATCACATGTTTCAAGCGCATGCGACCT
>JAITBA010000016.1 GCA_031283835.1 Oscillospiraceae bacterium | reverse complement strand
CGCGCGTGCTGACCCAAGCGGGAGGGTTTTCTCCGGCAACCTGCACAAAAGAAGATGTGCGCAAGGCCTTGCGGCACTGCGCTGAGGGCGGGTGCCGCCCGCAAGACTTTGGAGCGCTGCTTTCGTACGAGGCTGGCGCGTTTTTGGAGGACATGGCCCGCGCCGCAAAAAACCTGACCCGCAAATGGTTCGGCAACAGCGTGAGCCTGTTCACACCACTCTATATTGCCAATTATTGCGAAAACCATTGTACCTACTGCGGCTTTGGCTGCAAGAATAAAATCCGGCGCGGCAAGCTGAGCCTGGACGACATTGCCCGCGAGGCGGAAACCATCGCCGCCACGGGGCTGCAAGAAATCTTGGTGCTCACAGGTGAATGCAAAAGCGCCAGCTCCGTGGCATATATCGCCCAGGCGCTGACGCTTCTAAAGGATTATTTTGGTGTGCTGGGCGTCGAAATCTATCCCTTGAATACCGATGACTACCAAACATTGCACCAGGCCGGGGCCGATTATGTCAGCGTATACCAGGAAACCTATGACCCTGCGCTATACGAAAAAGTGCATCCTCTTGGGCCCAAGCGCTGTTTCCCCTACCGGTTCCACGCACAAGAGCGCGCGCTGCGGGGCGGCATGCGCGGGGTGGCCTTTGGTTCGCTGCTGGGGTTGGGCGATTTTCGGCACGACGCCTTCGCAGCCGGGCTGCACGCTTACTACACCCAAAAAAAATACCCTCACGGGGAGTTCTCATTTTCATTCCCGCGCCTGCGCCCCTTTGCGGAAGCGGGCGGCAAGCTGCACACGGCGGGCGGTATCTCGGAGCGGCAGCTGCTGCAAATCATGCTGGCCTACCGGTTGTTTTTGCCCTTCGCGGGCATCACTGTTTCTACGCGAGAACGCGCGGGGTTCCGCGACGCGGCGGCGGGCCTGTGCGCCACCAAAATCTCTGCCGGGGTGCATGTGGGCGTGGGCGGCCACGGCGGCGCCCAAAAAGGCGACCCCCAGTTCCAAATCGCCGATGCCCGCAGTGTGCCCGAAGTGCGAACTATGCTGGCGCAACAAAATTTGCAGGCGGTGTTTTTGGATTATGTCAGAGTATAACGAAATTGCTATCACCAACCGCCGCCTGTGCAAGGGCGATTTTTTGACGCAGCTAGATTGGGTCGCCTCACAAAAGCCATGGGCGGTTCTTTTGCGCGAAAAAGACTTGCCCAAGGGCGCGTATTGCAAGCTGGCGCGGCAGGCCAACGCCGTTTGCCTGGCCCACGGCGTGCCGCTGATAACCCATACCTTTCCTGTGCGCGGCGTAAAAAAACTGCACGTTCCCTTCGCGCTGCCAGATGCCGCGCGGGTGTTGCGCCCGCCCTTCAGCGTGGCGGTGCATGCCCCCGACGAGGCCAAAAAAGCCGTCGCCATGGGCGCGTCCTTTGTGATTGCCGGGCACGTCTTTGCCACAGGCTGCAAGCCCGGTCTGCCGCCGCGGGGGCTTGATTGGCTGCGCGGCATCTGTGCCGCCGCCGAAGTCCCTGTTTTTGCCGTCGGCGGTATCACGCCCCAAAACGCCCCGCTTTGCCTGCAAGCCGGCGCGGCAGGCATTTGCAGAATGTCCTATTGGATGGAGCACAATCCTTAGAACCTGCGTGCAACCACCCCGGGGATTGCTATCTTAGAAAAGCTATAGCCAACCGACGGCACCGCAAAACGGAAGGAAGTTGTTCACATGAGAAAAAATCGCAAATACCTCCTGCGGCTTGCGTTGGCGGTGCTGTTGCTGTGCGGTGCGCTTTCGGCCTGCACGTTGCCCTGGAGCAAAGCGCCCAAAGCGAAAGTGCCCGCCACCTACCCCTACGTCTTCGTGCACGGGCTGAATGGCTTTGGCGACGACGCGGGCGTTCCGGTTTCGTATTGGGGGGGCACCGACGGCGCGTTGCTGCCCGCTTTGCAAGGCGAGGGCTTCACATGCTACGCGCCTACCGTCAGCGCCGTCGGTTCCGCGTGGGATCGCGCCTGCGAACTTTATGCCCAGCTGATTGGCGCGCAGGTGGATTATGGCGCGGCCCACAGCGCGGCCCATGGGCACGACCGTTTGGGCAAAGAATACGCCGCGCCGCTCTTCCCCGGTTGGGGCATAGCGGATGAAAATAACAACCTGCGCAAGGTGAACCTTATCGCCCACAGTTTTGGCGGGGCCACGGCGCGCGTGCTGTGCGCGCTGCTCAAAAAAGGCAGCCCGGCCGATGTGGACGCCGCCAAAGCCGCGGGCACAACGCCCTCCCCGCTGTTTGTGGGGGGCAAGGACGAGTGGGTGTTTTCGCTCACCTGCATTGCCGCGCCGCACAACGGCGTGAGCCTGCTCACCATCGCCGACGTGAACCCCTTGATTGCCGCCGGCACCGGCCTGCTTGCCAGCTTCAAACTCGACGAGATCCTCTCCTCCGCCGGTATTTCCTTCGGCGGCATGCGCTTGAGCGATGTGCTTCAAGCTACCAAAACCCAAGACACCGCCTACTACGACCTGGGGATTGCCGGTGCAAAAGCGGTGAACGAAATGACCTGTCTGAACGAACAAACCTATTATTTTTCTATCCCGGTGGATGGCACAAACAAAGGCGTGCCCACAAACGACATGTCGCTGCCGCTGCGCATTGTCGCCACACTCATCGGCGGCTTCACCTCGCCCGAGAACGGCGTGAATGACGAATGGAAACCCAACGACGGCTTGGTAAACACCATTTCGGCCACCCGCCCTTTTAGCGAGGCCGGTGCCCCCTTTGCAGAAAACCAGCCCGTGCAGCCCGCCCTCTGGAATATTCTGCCCACCGTGCGCGGCGACCATGGCTCTGTCGTCGGCCTGGGCCACACCCTCGCAGAAACCCTCCCGCTCTATCAAGAGCAAATGCGGCGCATCGACGCGCTCAGCCGCAAATGCACAGGAGAATAGCGTGCTTG
>JAITBA010000227.1 GCA_031283835.1 Oscillospiraceae bacterium | reverse complement strand
GAGCGCGCCGCGGGCAACGCCGTTTTGCTGCTGTGTCGCCCGGAGCGCTTGCGTTTTTATACCCACGTCGGGTTTGCGCATTGCGGCAATTGGGTGCGCTACAAAAAACAATAAAGCCGCCGCCCCCAAGCATTCCGGCAAAAAATCCGTGCAAAATCGGAACGGCTGTATAAATACAAGTTCTAAAAGAGAGGGCGACATGAGCGAATTCTTTCAACTCAACCCCCGGCTGGAGCAGGCGGCGGCGGCGGCCATGCAAAAAATCGTCCCGCGTTTTGCCGCCATCGACCAAACCACGGAGCACAACCAGCAAAAAGTGCTGTCGGCATTCCTCAAACACCGCGTGAGCGAAAGCCACTTTGCCGAAAGCACGGGCTATGGCTATGGCGACCGGGGACGCGAAACCCTTGAGGCCGTGCTGGCGAAAATTATGGGCAGCGAAAGCGCGCTCATGCGACACACCTTCACCTGCGGCACGCACACCATTGCCTGCGGGCTGTTTGGCGTGCTGCGCCCGGGCGATGTCCTGCTCAGTGTCACCGGTTTGCCCTACGACACTCTTCGGCCCGTCATTGGCCTGCAAGGGCAGGGGATGGGTTCTCTGCGCGATTTCGGTATTCAATACGCGCAGGTGGATTTGGACGCGCAAGGCAGGCTCGACTTTGACGCTATGGTGCGGGGCATCAAAAAATATCGACCCAAAATGGTTTATTTGCAACGTTCGCGGGGCTACACGCTGCGTCCCAGCCTTGCGGTGGAAGAAATTGCGCAGGCGGCGCGGCTGACAAAGGCGCACAGCGACGCTGTTGTGATGGTGGACAACTGCTACGGCGAGTTTGTGCAGCCCCTGGAGCCCACGCAGTGCGGCGCGGACCTTATCGCGGGCAGCCTGATTAAAAACCCCGGCGGCGGCCTTGCCAAAAACGGCGGCTACCTTGCCGGGCGGCGCGATTTGATTGACCTGTGCGCCTGCCGCATGACGGTGCCGGGCATTGGCCGCG
The DNA here is from genome assembly GCA_031283835.1 of Oscillospiraceae bacterium. Taxonomy (GTDB): domain Bacteria; phylum Bacillota; class Clostridia; order Oscillospirales; family Acutalibacteraceae; genus WRMQ01. The sequence continues at coordinate 2,842 of JAITBA010000227.1, read as the reverse complement.
AAGTCGGCGCCACGCTGGGCCTGAATCGCAGCTTGTTCATGGGGTTGTTCCACGCGCCTCATGTGGTGGGCGAAGCCCTCAAAACGGCGGTGTTTTCGGCGGCGCTGTTCGAAGCGCTGGGCTACGAAGTGCACCCCCGGTGGGACGAGCCCCGCTGCGATATCATCCAAAGCGTTACCCTGGGGAACCCCGAAGCCCTCATCGCCTTTTGTCAGGGCATGCAAAGCGGTGCCCCTGTTGACGCCTTTGTTGTGCCGGAGCCATGGTCCATGCCCGGCTACGACAGCCCGGTGATTATGGCGGCCGGCGCGTTTATTATGGGTGCCAGCATTGAACTGAGCGCCGACGCGCCTTTGCGGCCGCCCTACGCCGCCTGGATGCAGGGCGGGCTCAACTTCCACAGCGCCAAAATGGGCGTGCTGCTGGGCGCAGAAAAGATGCTTGATTTCTCACGATCTTTGTGATATAATGGAATAAATCAACGCAACGCTGTGGCATAGTTTTTTTGGCGGAGGAGGCGCTGCCGTGGGCGATTCGCTGCTGAGTGTGGGTATCGACGTGGGCACCTCCACCACCCAGGTGATTTTTAGCGTGCTCACCATCAAAAACCGTGGCGGGGCTTTTGGCGCGCCCGATTTCGCCATCACCCACAAAGAGGTGACGTATCGCGGCGCGGTGCACACAACCCCTCTGCGCGACGCCGCTCACGTCGACGCTCGCGCGCTGCGGGCGCTTGTCGAAAGCGAATATGCCAGGGCGGGCGTGGCTGTTGGCGGCACCGACACCGGCGCGGTGATTATCACCGGCGAAAGCGCGCGCAAAGAAAACGCCCGCAGCTTGCTGACGGAGTTGAGCGGCTTTGCGGGGGAATTTGTGGTTGCGGCCGCCGGGCCAGACCTCGAAAGCCGCATTGCGGGGCAGGGGAGCGGCGCGCAGGCCGCGTCCGAAGCACAGCACTGCCGTGTGGCAAATTTTGACATTGGCGGCGGCACCACCAATATCGCTGTTTTTGACGACGGCCGACTGGATGCCGTGGGGTGCTATAACATCGGCGGGCGGCAGCTGCGGTTTTTGCCCGGTGGGCAGTTGATCGATTGCAGCGAGAGCGCACAGGCCATTGCGCAGGCCGCCGGTTTGGCGCTTGCGCCGGGTCAAACACCTTCCATAGAAGTCCTTCGCCGCCTGGCCGGTGCCATGGCAAGCCTGCTGGAGCGCGCGATTATGCCCGGCGTGAGCGACCCTTTGGCAGAACGTGTGCGCACCGTCGGCAGCGCGCCGCTCGTGCTTCGGCGCCCTGTGGATGCCGTGAGTTTTTCGGGCGGTGTGGCGGATTGCGTTTATCATAGCGGGCACGCGCCCTTTGCCTTTGGCGATTTTGGCGTGTTGCTGGGCGAGGCCGTGCGGCACAGCAGGTTGTTTGGCGCACACAAAGTCCTCACCCCAGCCGAAACCATCCGCGCCACCGTGATTGGTGCGGGCAGCTTCACGCTCACGCTTTCCGGCTCCACCATTGGCTACACCAACGCCGGGCTGTTTCCCCTCAAAAACCTGCCCGTTTTTGCTTGCGGCGCAGCCCGCGAAGAAGCGCTTTTTGCCGGGCAGCCAGGCGATTTTGCCGCAAAACTGCGCTGGTTTCTTGACCAAAACGGCTGCGACAATGCCGCCCTTGCCCTTGCGGGCCGGCCAAACCCAGGCTGGCAGACGCTCAAACAGTTGGCACAGGCGCTGGGCCTTGCCGCCAACGAGGCCTTGCCGCCCGGCCAACCACTCGTGCTGCTCCTCCGGCACGACATGGGCAAAGCGCTGTGTTTGGCGTTGCGGCTCTGCCTGCAAGGCCGCCCCGTCATCGCGCTAGACGGCGTTGCGGCCCGCGAAGACCACTACATCGACCTTGGCAAGCCCCTCATGCAAGGCCGTGTGGTGCCTGTGGTAGTCAAAACGCTGCTATTTGAAAACGGAGGATAGCACATGCCCAAACAACCCCCTGCACAGAGGGTGCGTTCGCTAGGATTATTTTGAGTATAGGAGCCGTGCGGTATGACGCTTGTGACCACCTTGCAGGGCAAAACCTTTCAGTTCAAAGACGTTGGGGAGGTGCTGGCCAAAGCCAACGAAGAAAAATCGGGTGACCGGCTGGCGGGCGTTGCCGCCGAAAGTGCCTTGGAGCGCGTGGCGGCCAAAGAGGTTCTTAGCGGCTTGCTGGTGAGCGACCTGCGCGAAAACCCCGCGGTGCCCTACGAGCAGGACGATGTCACCCGCCTGATACAGGACGGCGTAAACGAGCGCGTTTTTAACGAACTGCGCGGTTGGAGCATTGCCGAACTGCGCGAATGGATTCTTGCCGGCAGCACGACCGAAAGCATGCTCAAGCGCGCCGGCGCGGGCCTCACTGCCGAGGTGATTGCCGGGGTGTGCAAGCTCATGGGCAACCTCGACCTAATTTATGCCGCAAACAAACTCCGTGTGCCCGCCACTTGCAACACCACCATCGGCCTGCGCGGCACCTATTCCACACGCCTGCAGCCCAACCACACAACCGACAGTGTGGCGGGCGTGACGGCCAGTTTGCTCGAAGGGTTGAGTTATGGCTGCGGCGATGCCCTCATTGGCCTAAACCCGGTGAACGACACGGCTTCTGGCACAACAGAACTGCTCAAGCGGTTCGAAGAAATCAAGCTAAAATACGAAATCCCCACGCAAATTTGCGTGCTGGCGCACATTACGACCCAAATTGAGGGCCTTAAAAACGGCGCGCCTATGGATATGATTTTTCAGAGCATCGCGGGGAGCCAAAAGGGCAACGAGGCCTTCGGCTTCACAACCGAAACCGTGAAAGAGGCGC
>JAITBA010000111.1 GCA_031283835.1 Oscillospiraceae bacterium | reverse complement strand
CCGCCAGCAGAAGCGTAGGGGGTTTAAATACTTGGAGGGGATCATCATCATTTGCATTTTTCTTTCGTTTGGTGAATTCTTGATTTTAAATAGGGCATTTAATTACGGGGAGGGGATCGCCAGAAGCGCAGGGCATTTAATTACGGGGAGGGGATCGCCAGAAGCGCAGGGCATTTAATTACGGGGAGGGGATCGCCAGAAGCGTAGGGGGTTTAATTACGGGGAGGGGATCGATTATTTAAAAATTTAAAAATTGATTTTGGCGCGAGAGCAAACATTTTTGGCGAAGAAAAAAGAAGGGAGCGACGCGGCTCAACAGCGGAATTTTCGGCGTTCGAGCAAAAAACCAATGAGCGAAAACACGCCAAAGCAGAGCACGTTCACCGCAACGATGGTGGCGCCGGTGGGCAGGTCGCGCCCCGCACCCATGGGCTTCCACAGGGCCGAGAAGAAAAAGCCCGCCAAAAAACACGCAACCGAAACAACGGCGGCGCACAGCGTCACCGCGCGAAAGCTTTTGCACACGCGCATGGCAATGAGCGCCGGAAAAATAACAAGGCTCGAAATGAGCATGGTGCCCAGCATCCGCATGCCCAGCACAATGGTCAGCGATGTGAGTGCCGCTGTGAAGATTTGGAACCAGCCGGTGCGCACGCCGGTGGCTCGCGCGAAGGTTTCGTCGAAGGTGACAGAAAACACCCGGTGATGGAACCACCCAAAGCACAGCAGCGTCACGGCGCACAGCGCCAGGCTCACCCACAGGTCGCTCTGCCGCACCGCCCACAGGCTGCCAAACAGGTAGTTCATGAGTTCTGTGTTGCTGCCGCCCTTGAGGGCCACGGCCAGCACGCCCAGCGCCAGGCAGCTGGTAGAAAGCAGGGCAATGGCGGCATCGCCCCGCAGTTTGCTGCTGCGCAACAGAAAAATGGCGGCCACCACCACCGCGGGCAAAGCCACGGGCAGCGGTGCCCAGCCAAGCGCCGCCGCCACCGCCAGCGCGCCAAAGCCCACATGGCTCAGCCCGTCGCTGATCATTGAGCAGCGGCGCAGCACCAGCGTGACCCCCAGCAGCGAGGAGCACACGCTCAGCAGCAGGCCCACGCCCAGCGCCATGCGAAAAAAATTCATTTGCCAAAGACCGAGGAGTTGTTGCATGCGACCCCCTAAATGACTGCAAAGTGTTGATTTTTATACGGCTGGTTGCGTTGCGCGCCTCATTGCTCCAACAACCGCTGCCCCAGCGGCGATGCACGGTAGTCTTGTGGTGTGCCATAAAAACGGGTTTTGCCCAGGTGCAGCACATGGTCGGCCATGGCAAGGGCGTATTCGATGTTGTGGGACACCAAAACCACCGCAATGCCGTGCTCACGGTGCAGCCGGACAATGGCGGCGCGCAAATCGGCTGCCGCCACAGGGTCCAGTCCGGCATCCGGCTCGTCGAGCAGCAGCAGTTTTTGCGTGGCGCACAGCGCCCTTGCCAGCAGCACGCGCCGTTGCTGCCCGCCCGAAAGCGCCCGGAAACTGCGCCCCTCCAGTTCTTGCACGCCCAGCTGGCCCATCACTTCCCAGGCACGCGCCTTCTGCGCTTTGCTGTACCACGCGCGCAGACCAAGGTTGTTTAAAAAGCCGGAACACACCACTTCACTCACGCGGGCAGGAAAATCCTTTTGTGCCGGGGTTTGTTGGGGCAGGTAGCCAATTTGGCGGCGCGCCACCCCGCCCGAAAGCGCGACACCCCCGTGGGTGGGCCGCAACAGCCCCGCCAACGCCATGAGCAGCGTGCTCTTGCCCGCGCCGTTTTCGCCCAGCACGCTGAGCGCCTCCCCCTCGTGCAGCACAAACGAAAGCCCGTGCAGTACTTCGCGGGTTTCGTAACCCAGGCACAGGTTTTGGCATGTGAGAATCGTTTGCGGCATGGCGGCCCTCCCGTGTGATTGCGCTATTCGGCTATTCATCTTTATTATAACATGTCCGGTTGGGTTTGTCAAATATGCTTTCTGTCGCACCTGCGGTGAGCAATTCGCGCACGCGGGTTTTCACTTTTGCGCGCTTTCGTGCCCGCGCACCTGCACCTGCGGCTATGGATAGCCCGAGGGGTTGTCGCCTACCCCCATTGTTTGAGCCACCCGTTCACCTGCAAAAAATAGGCGATGCGCTGCGGCGCGGCCATGAGTTGGCCATACCAGGGCTTGCCATAATCCGCCGGGGCATTGAGAAATGCTTCGGCTTTTTTGCGGTCGATCAGCGCGTTCACAGGCTCGTTGGGCGAGGCCAAAATGTCGCGCAGGCGCTGGGTGAGAATTTGCGCGTAGAGCGGGTTGTAGGTTTTTGGGTAGGGCGATTTTTTGCGCCACAGCACGCTGCCCGGCAGCCACCCGCGCCCCGCCATGCGCAGCACATATTTTGCGGTTTCGTCTTTGTGTTGCAGCGACCAGGGGATATTCCACACATACTCCAAAATGCGGTGGTCCGCAAAGGGCACGCGGGCCTCCAGGCACGAAGACATTGACATGCGATCCATGCGGTCTAGCAGCGTTTGCATAAACCAGCACAGGTTTAGCCAGGCAATTTCGCGCCGGCGTGATTCTTCGGGGCTGTCGTCTGCGCGGCGCGGTGTTTTGGCCACGGAGGCATCGTAGGCCGTCTGCGCGTAGCTTTCCAGATCCAGCGCGGCAAGCACCTCCTCACGCAAAAAACTGCGCCGGGCGTCCATGTCGCTCCAAGGGAATTTTTGCTGCGAAAAGGCCTGCGGGCTGCAAAACCATGGGTAGCCGCCAAACACTTCGTCCGCGCATTCCCCGGTGAGCGTCACTTTAAAATCGTCGCCAACCTGGCTGCAAAAATAGAGCAGCGACGCGTCCACGTCGGCCATGCCGGGCACGTCGCGGGCTTGCATGGCGGCCTCGAGCAAATCGGCCAGCTTGACGTTGTCGCAGGTTAGTTCGATGTGGTTGGTTTGCAGGTGCCGCGCCATTTTGCGGGCAAAGGGCGCGTCGCGGCTGGGCTGAAAGGCGTTGGAGCGGTAAAAATCGTCGTTGCCGTCAAAATCGAACGAGAAGGTGGTGAGGCGGTCTCCGCGCGCGCGCAGTTTTTGGGCGCAAATAGCGGTGAGCAAACTGCTGTCGAGCCCGCCGGAAAGGAAGGTGCAAATGGGCACATCAGAGACCATTTGCCGCTCCACGCTGTCTTCCACCAGCCAGCGCACCCGGGCGATGGTGTCGTCGTGGCTGTCTTGGTGGGGCCGGCTTTGCAGCTGCCAATACAATTCGCGCCGCAGGCCGTCGCGGCCAAAGTGCAGCACTTCGCCGGGCAGCAGCTCGCGCAGGCCCGCAAACACACCATTGCCGGGCGTGTGGGCGGGGCCAAGGGCAAACACTTCGCGTAGGCTGTCGTCGTCGATTTTTGGCGCAACGCCAAGGGCAAACAGGGCCTTTGGCTCCGAACCAAAAAAGAGCGTGCCCTGCGCCAGGGCATAGTAGAGAGGCTTGACGCCCAGACGATCGCGCGCCAGCAGCAGGGTTTGCGCGCCGTCGTCCCAATAGCCAAAGGCAAAAATGCCGTTGAGTTCCCGCAAAAAACTTGCGCCGCGCGCCATTAGCCCCGCCAGCAGCACTTCTGTGTCGCCGGTGGTTTTCCAGGGGCCGGGCAATTCCGCGCGCAGCTCTTGCGTGTTATAAAGTTCGCCGTTATACACCAGCGCGTGGGTGTGCCCGCCGCGCGTGCGGGTCATTGGCTGCGGCGCGCCCATTGGGTCAATAATCGCCAGCCGCGTGTGTGCCAGACCGGCTGTGTCGTCGCGAAATGTGCCGCTGCCATCGGGCCCTCGGTGCCGCAGCGCGTGTGCCGCCGCGTGCAGCCGCGCCTGCGTCTGTTCCGGCTGCGCCTGCAGCAGCCCCTCAAAATTCACCATACCCGCAATGCCGCACATACGCATCCTCCGCCGTTCTAAAAAAATTTCTTTAAAAAAACACAAGAGCCGTTCGCCCTTCGTCGTTATAGCAGCTCCCTATAGGCTATAGTTATGCCGCAATCACCGGTTGCAGCTGCCGCCCTTCAAGGGCTGCTTCGAGGGCGGGGGCCAACAGGGCGGTGCTGGCCACGAGGGAATTGGGCTTGCTTTCGGGGGCGTCTTGCCGGAAGGGGACGAAGTAGATGTTTTTTGTGCCCAGCAAGGTGCCAATGTTCTTCAGGTTTAGTCCCAGCGCGTCGTTGCTGGCAAGCAGCACCAGCAGGGGCTTCCCGTTTCTAAGATGTCCCTTTGCGGCCATTAAAACAGGTGTATCTGTTATGCCGGCGGCCAGTTTGGCCAAGGTGTTGCCGGTGCAGGGGGCAATCACAAAAATATCCAGCAAATTCTTTGGCCCCAGGGGTTCTGCCTGCGGAAGGGTGACCACCGGCGCGCGGGAACTCAGGCCGCGGGCGCGCAAAATAAAATCCTCGGGGGCGCCAAAGCGGCTGCGCAGCTGCTGCACATGATAACTAAGCACAAAGGTGTAGTCGATTTGGGGGCAAGCAAGCTTCATTTTTTCGAGGCTGCCAAATATTTCGGCAAAGGTGCAAAAGGAACCGGTCATTCCAATCCCGGCACGCAGTGGTTCCAACCCCATGGGCTTCCCTCCTGTTCTTCCAAAATAATGCGCACGGTTTGCGCAATGTGTTCACCGGCACTGCGGGGCGCGTATTGCCCGGGCAGGCCCGGGCACAGCCGTGCGTTGCGCGCCAGGGTCTTGGCGGCCGCAAAGTCTACGCCGCCGGGCGCCGTTGCAATGTCGATGATCGTCACCTCCGGCTGGGTGCGCCGCAGGCGGGCTTCGCCCAGCACCGGGGCGGGCACGGTGTTAAAAATATAGGCAAACCGGGGCAGATGGCAGCCCAGCAGCGAATCGTCGAGCACCTCACACCCGTCGGCAATTGCGGTGCAGGCGGCCTCCCAGCGGCGCGCCGTCACAGCGACATGCGCCCCCAGACCCTGCAATTTTTTTGCCAGAGGTTTGGCGCAGCGGCCATAGCCCAGCACCAGCGCGTGGCTGCCGTGCAAGCTGCCCGCGCTGTGCGTAATCGCCTGCGCAATGGCGCCCTCCGCCGTGGCAATCGTGCCCAGCGTGTTAAAGTCCTCGCGCAGCAGCAAATCGTGCACCGTCACATTTTTTGCGCCGCAGCGTGCGCGCAGCTCTTTTGGTACCCAACCGCCGGCAAGCGTTTGCCCGTCTTCCAGCGCGTCGCCGGTTTCCGCAACGTCAATTTCCCTCCAGGGCGTGGGGCCCAGCACAATCTGCGCGCCCGTGATGGCCTCTTTAATGCTTTCTGTCACTTCGCCCGTTTCAACACCCTCCACGCGCGGCACGTGGTGTTGCCGCACGCCAAAGCCCAAAAGCAGCAGCGTGCGCGCCGCATAGGCCTGCCGCGCGTCGCCGCCCAAAACAGCAACGATTTTCTTTTGTTTCATGTAATTCTCCTCAAGCTTAGTTATGCCGAGTACTGCATTTTATTCCGGGCGCGTGCGGCTGGTGCGTGTCCCGCGTCTGCGGCGGGCGCAAAAGTTCAGGTTGCATTTTTTGCGCAAAAGGTATATAATAGAAGAAATAGACCTCCTCAGAAACCCGGGGCGAGCGGATTTGCGAG
>JAITBA010000074.1 GCA_031283835.1 Oscillospiraceae bacterium | reverse complement strand
CACTTTGGTGCCGCTGTATTGGCCGCTGATGACCTTGTCGCCGGGCTTAACGGTCATAGCAACCTCTTTGCCGTCCACCACGCCGCCGGGGCCAACCGCGATCACTTCGCTGATCTGGGGTTTTTCTTGCGCGTTGCCCGCCAGGATGATGCCGCTCTTGGTGGTTTCCTCCGCCTCGACGGCCTTGAGCACCACACGGTCGCTCAGGGGTTGAATTGTCATGTTCCTCTACCTCCCAAATTTAATAATAACAGAGAATTAGCACTCAATCACCTCGAGTGCTAATTCTATTATAGCCTGTTTTGTTGGAAAAATCAAGAGGTTTTTGCAAAAATTCACAATTTATTCACAACTTATCGTTGCTCTCCTGCAAATAATACACCCGCACAAATGCCTGCTCCTGCTGCTGCACATAGCCATTTTCCTCGATGAACTGACGAAGGGCTTCGTTTTCGTCCACTTCCTCGGGCTTGCACACCAGCCAGGGCGTCACGCGGGAATCGTCGAAGAAATTGGGATACATATACACGTTGTCGCGCTGGTATAGGTGCACGGCAAAGCACGTGGTGGCGGTGATTTCTTCGTCAAGGGGCAACGCGGCAAGAATGGTATCGACGGCCTGAATGCGATCCGGATTCTTTTGCATGGTGGTCAGATAACCCCAGAGCCGCGGGGCAGTGAGGGGCAGCGTGCACAGCAACCCGCCGCAGGCCGCCAGCACTAGCACGGTGCGCCGGGCACGGGGCTGCAGTTTTTGCAGCGCCAGCAAGCCCAACCCCAGCGCAAGAGGCACGGAACCGTAGACGTATTGATAGCCTATCTCGTGCTGGTAGCCGTAGTTGGACAGCAGGTTGATCACCAGCAGAGGGAGCAGCAGCAGCCAAGCGCCGCCTTTTTTGTGCAGCAACGGCGCAAAGCCCAGGGGCAGCAGCACCCACAGCAAAAATTTTGTTTTCTCGGCGCTAAACGCCTGCTGTATTACGTAGGCAAGGTCGCTGAGGCAGACTTTGATTACATCGGCGAGGCCATGGTCGCCCTCGCCCGGCAGAAAAAAATTGCTCAGCCGGTCCACCATTACCCCACTGCCATAGCGCCGCACAATGGCCATGGCGCACAAGAACCACGCCACGCTCCCCGCCAGCATGGCAATGCCGGCAAGTTGCTGTGTGCGCCGGTGTTTCCACCTGCAAAACACCAGCAAAAACAGCGCGAGGCTTACCACATAAATCGAGGCATCCTCCTTCACGCTGAGTAGCAGCGCCGCAAAGAGCAGCATTGGCAAGGGCTTTTGTTTGAGCGCGAACAGCAGCGCGAACAGCACCAGCACCGCCAAGAACTTGTTCTCGTGGAAGTCGTACAGCAAGCCCTGCATCAGCGCGGGGTGAATAATATACACAAAGCAGCTGCACATGATGAGCCGCGGCGAGGGGCCAAACAGGTGCTGCGCAATGCCTCTCACCGCAAAAACACCCGCGCCTACCGCCGCCGCTTGCAGCACCAGCAGGGTTTCGATACGCGGGCACAGCATATATAGCGGCAGCAGCAGGTAGTAAATCGGCGAGCAGTGCACGCCAAAGTGCGTCATCAGCTGGTTGCGCTCAAGCGTGGTGAAGGCATGGCCGGTTTTGCGCAGCATCTCAAACATCTGTGCAAAGATGCCCAGGTCGAAGTTTGTGGCGACATAGACCCTGTAGCGCAGAATGGAGCCGTAGGCCATCACCACGGTGAACACCAAAAACAGCATCCACGCAAACACGTGGGTCATGTGCAGCGGAATCCCTGTTTTGCGCAGCGGTGTGCGCATCTGCCCCAGCGCCCAACGCACGGCCAGCAGCACCGGCACGCACAGCCCCAGCGAGAACAGCACGTTGCTTTCGGTGTTGCATGCCTGCAGCAGCGCATAACAGAGCACCAGCGTTGGCAGCGCAACCGTCAGCGGCGCTTGGGAATTCCACAGCAGGCACAGCCCCAGCAACACCGCCGCCGCCCCCGCGCCCATCACAAAAAACATGCCCCAGTGCAGCTGCGCCACCAGTTCCAGGCTGCCAAAGGCGGCGTCGCTTTGAACCCCCAGCAGTGTGAAGGCCAGCAGCGCCGCGAACAGCCCGCTCGCGCCCACGGCCAGCCACGCGCCCCGCATGGTTTGCAGGGTGCGCCGCACGAATGCCGTTGCTTTTAATCGCATGTGCTTTCTCCGATAGGTTGATTCTGAAGTGGCACGGCACGAATCAGTCTGCCGCAGGCGCCACGGTGATCGTCTTGGTGCCCGCCCCAATCAGCAGCTCTTTGCCGCCCAAACGCACGGTGGCGGTGCAGCCTTGGGGCACGGTGAATTCGTGCACGAAGCCGTCGTCGCTCTTGCGCCAGGCAGAGGCCACCAGGCCATGCCGGGTTTCGATCGAAGCCTGCAGGTGCTCCAGCCGCGGGTCGGTGAGGGGTTCGAACACAATATGCGTGAAGCCCGGCGCGCTTTCGTCTGTTTTGATCCCTGCCGCGTCGCCAAACAGCCAATCGGCCACCGCGCCGTAGGCGTAGTGATTGAAGGAATTCATCCCAACATCCTGAAAGCTGCCGTCGGGGCGCAGGCCGTCCCAGCGCTCCCACACGGTGGTGGCCCCCTGGGTTACGGGGTAGAGCCAACTGGGGTATTCGCGGCGCAGCAGCAGGTCGTAGGCTAGTTCGGTGCGGCCGTTTTCGCTCAGGGCGTGCAACAGGTGCCCCGCACCAAGAAATCCGGTGGTCAAGTGCCCGCGGGCGCGCAGGAGTTCTTCCAGCTGCAACGCGATGCTCGCGCGCTCGTCGCCCTGCACAAGGCCAAAGCAAAGCGCCAGCACACAGGCGGTTTGGCTGTTGCACCGCATTTTGCCGTCCTTGATGAAGGCCTTGCGGAACGCCTCTTTTGTGCGTTGCAGCAGCGTTTCGTAGCGTGCCACCGAAGCGCCCAGCACGCGCCCCGCTTTGATTAAAAGCTCGGTAGAATGGGCAAAGAAAGCGTTTTGCGACACTTCGTTGGGCGTGTTCTCGCCGCACAGGTCCAGCCAGTCGCCAAAGTGGTTGCCGCCGCGCCACAGGCCGTCTTCGCTGCGCGCGGCCATATAATCTACCCATGCCCGCATAGAATTCCATTGCTGCAGAAGAATTTCGCGGCTGCCGTAGGTGAGGTAGATCTGCCAGGGGCAAATCACCGCCGCGTCGCCCCAGCCGGTGGAACCCCCCTCGTCACAAAAGTGCACGGTGGGGATCACATGGGGCACCAAGCCATCGGCGTGCTGCTCGCTTGCCAAATCGCCCAGCCACTTGGAGAAGAACTTTTCCACGTCATAAATATAAGACCCTGTGCGGACAAAAACCTGCGCGTCGCCTGTCCAGCCCAGACGCTCGTCGCGCTGGGGGCAGTCGGTGGGCACGTCAAGATAATTCCCGCGCATGCCCCACACCACATTTTCAAACAGCCGGTTCAGCTCCGGGTTGGAGCACTCGAAGTGCCCAATGCGCTTCATTTCGCTGTGCACAACAATCGCGGTGAAGTCTTCCGGCCTCACTTCGCCGGGCCAGTCCACCACCCGCACGTAGCGGAAGCCCATGAAGGTGAACTTTGGCTTGAACGTGTGCGGCTGCCCATCGCAGATAAAAATGATTTCTTGCCGTGCGCCGCGCAAATTCTCAGTATAAAGATTGCCTTGCTTGTCAAGAATTTCGGCGTGCTTGAGCACGGCGCGCGCGCCCTTGGGGCCATCAATAAAAAATTCCACGTAGCCCGTGAGCACTTGACCAAAGTCCAGCACGGTTTCGCCGCGCGGCGTTGTGATGATTTTTTGCACCGGCAGACGCTGGGTTTCGGCAATGCGCTCCCCCTGGGCAGGCACCAGCAGGCCGTCCAGCCCTTCAACATTGCGTGTTTCATGTTCCACAGGGCCGGGGTCAAATGTCGTGTCAACCACTTCGCCGTTATAAATAGAGCTTAGGCGGGTTTTGGATTGGCGGCAGCGCCACTGGTACGGCACGGTGTTCCAGCCGTTAGCGCTGCCATGCGTAACGATAATTTCTTCTGTGCCGTCGGCATAGCGCAGCTGCAGCGCGGCAGCCAGAGCGGGTTCCTGCCCGTCTTTGCCGCCGGGGCCGTCTTCTTCGCGGCAACGCTTGCGCCAGCCCTGGCCCACTTCGATGCACAGCACGTTCTCGCCTTTTTGCACCAGTGCCGTCACGTCGTATGTTTGGAACTGCACGCGCCG
>JAITBA010000056.1 GCA_031283835.1 Oscillospiraceae bacterium | reverse complement strand
CCATAAAACAGCACATCCTCCACCGCGTCGCCCCGGATGAGGATCGCGTTGTACACATCCCCCACGCTGGCCAGCAGGTTTTTGCGCGGCACCAGCATGGGCGCCACCTCCGCGGCAATTCGTCCGTCCGGCAACCGCCGTGCCTGCCCCAGCAGCTTAATATTACAGCCGTAGGAATCCGCGTAGGCAATGTCCTCCAGCGTCAGTTTCGAAATCCCCTCCGTGCGCACCTGCCGCGGATAAATATGCCGCCCAAAAGCCAGTGTGGCCAAAATGCAAATCTTGCGGCACGCGTCGCGGCCCTCAATGTCGGCCGCAGGGTCCTTTTCGGCATAACCGTTTTCTTGCGCCAACCGCAGCGCCTCCGCAAAAGGCATCGCGTCCTCAATCATGCGGCTCAAAATGAAATTCGTCGTGCCGTTTAATATCCCCGCCACTTCCGTAATTTTGTTGGCCGTCAAGCACTGCGACAAAGGCCTGAGGACCGGAATGCCCCCGCCCACGCTGGCTTCGAACAAAAAATTCACGTTGTGCGCCTTCGCCGCCTGCAACAGCTCATATCCCTTTTCGGCCACAAGCTCCTTGTTGGAGGTCACCACGCTCTTGCCGGCACGCAGCAGCGCCAACACAAACGCAAACGCCGGGTGCAGCCCGCCCATGGTTTCCGCCACAATCCCCACCTCGGGGTCGTTCAAAATCACGTCGAAGTCGTGCGTCACCAGCTTCTCAAACGGATCCCCCGGGAAATCTCGCAGGTCGAGAATGTGTTGCAGCTGCATCGTCGGCTGCATCGATTGCGCGGTGATGCTTTCGTTGTTGCGCGCCAACAGCTGCGCCACCCCCGTGCCCACCACGCCATAGCCCATGATAGCAAGTTTCATCACATTCCCTCCGGCCTAATAAATATCCCACACTTGCAGTGCGCACACCTGCGGTGAGCAGTTCGCGCCGCACCTGCAAAAACACGCGCGCCCGTCACAGCTACGTGCTTTTTATTATAACATAACGAGGCAAAAAATGCAAGAAAAATTCGTTCGCGGGCGCCCAATCAATTCCCTTCGCCCAAAAAATACGTTGACAAACCTCGTGAAGTGTGCTATGATAAGTAAAACCTGCGACGGATGCACAGCGCAGGCGGTTCTTCAGGGGGTGGCGAAAATCCACACCGGCGGTGATGCGGCAGAAATGCCGGCGAGCCCGCGCGCCTTTGCGCCATGCAATGGCTGATTCGGTGAAAATCCGAAGCCGACGGTCAAAGTCCGGATGAAAGAAGAGCAGGCGCAATTTGTTGCACCAACCCCCTGATTTTCCGGGGGGTTCTTTTGCTTTTTGGGGAAGGCTAATTTTGGGAGGCTAAATGATGAGTAAAAAATTAAAACCTTTGATTGTCACTGCCATGCTGGCTGCCGTTGCCGTTGTGCTGTTTTTCCTGGAGTTTCCGCTGTTCCCGGCGGCAGGTCATCTAAAGCTAGACTTTTCAGACATTCCGGCGCTGGTGGGGGCGCTGGTGTTTGGCCCGGCGTGCGGCGTGCTCATCGAGCTGCTAAAGAACCTAATCGAGCTGATTATCAAGGGTGTCGGCACGCAAATGGGTTTTGGCAACCTGATGAATTTTGCCGTGGGTGTGGCGTTTGTGCTGCCGTTTTCGTTGGTGGTGCGCCGTGCAAAAAAACAAGGCAAGCCGGTGGGCGCTTCCACGCGGGCAAGTGCTTCGTGCGCGGGCATGCTGGCGTTGCTGGCGGCCGGCCTGGCAATGAACTTTTTGATCACGCCGTTGTTTTTCCGCTATTTTCTAAAAATCCCCCTCACCACCGCCGATGTGCTCCCCGTGGTTGGTTTTGCCGAGGCGCTTAACGCCATCAAGGGCGCCATTCTCATCGGGGCGGGCTGCGCCCTAACCGGCAACCGCCAATTGGAGCGGCTGCTGCGGGGCTAGCGGGCGGCGAATCACAATTTTGCAAAAAAGTTACAAAGATATACCAATAAAATGCTTGCGTTTTGCCACAAAATGATGTATAATATGAAGCGATTTTACCATTTTGCGGGGAGATGCACATGGAACACAGAGATCGCGCGGCGCAGCGGCCATCGTTGCTTGGCAAGTATGTGCGTGTGCGGGTTACACGCCCTCTGGGTTCCGTGTGGGAGGGCGTGCGGTACGAGGTGAACTACGGCGAGCTGTTCGGGCTTTCGTTGGCCGGGGCGCAGCCGCTTGCGGGTGTGTTTATCCTGGGAATCCACCACCCGGTGCGTTTTTTTGACGGGCGAGCGATTGCGCTGGCCTTCACAACGGCGGGTTTGTGCTATGCCGTGTGCGCGCCCAAAAAAAAGCGCTTCATCGTGGGGCAAGTTCGCCGGGCGCTGCACTTTGTGCCGGCGCTTGCAGATTGCCGCCTGGTGTGCCTCTATGAGCACTCGTGCGGGGCGGTGGTGTTTCATCGCGCGCCGCAGGGGCTGCGTTTTCTGCTCATCAAAAACCGCTGCAGCGCCAATTGGGGCTACGCAAAAGGGCACGTAGAAAACAACGAAACCGCCGAGCAAACGGCGCGGCGGGAGGTTTTTGAGGAGATTGGGCTGCACGTTCGCCTGCTGCCGGGGTTTGCGTGCCAAAGCGACTATGTGATACAGGGGCGCATTGAAAAGAGCGTCACCATTTTTTTGGCCGAAGCCGCAAGCACGCACACGGTGATGCAGGAAGAGGAAATCGAAAACTTCTGCTGGGTGCGCTACGCCGAAGCGATGCGGATTTTAAAATTCGAAAATGACCGCGCCACCATGCGCAAGGCCTTTGCTTTTTTGCGGCGGCAAGAAGCGGCCGAAAAAAAACGTCAGGACGAAACAACAAACCCAAAAAACCCGGGGATCAAGTAAGACATCACGCTCATCACACAAAGGGCGCACAGCGCCCCGGCGGCAATCACAGGGAAGGCTTTTTTGATTTGCAGGTCGAATACCACGGCAATCAGCGCGCCTGTCCAAACGCCGGTGCCCGGCAGAGGGATTGCCACAAACAAAAATAACCCCAGCAAGATGGCCGTGCGCATCTTGCTGACTTTTTTTCGCGCTTTGTTTTCGAGCCAGTTCACCAAGCGCCGCGTTTGCCCAAAGTGTTCCAAAAACCGAAAAAACCTGCGCAAAAACAGCAGAATGAACGGAAGGGGCAAAATGTTGGCAAAAAAGCTTGTGGCCGCCGCCAGCGGAAAGGGAATGCCCTTTGCCGCCGCAAAGAGGATACCGCCCCGCAGCTCCACCAACGGCAGCATAGACATAAAAAACGTAACAACAAGGTCTTTCCAGTGGGTTGTGAGGGATGCAAGCATGCAAATTCTCCTATGCTTTTTTTGCGATTCTTATTGACGATACGTCCCATCCAGGATTTTCTGCCACCAGGCGCGGTTTTCCACATACCATTGCACGGTTTGGCGTATGCCGTCCTCAAAGCGGGTGACGGGCAGCCAACCCAGCTGGGCGTGCATTTTGGCCGGGTCAATGGCGTAGCGCAAATCGTGGCCCGCGCGGTCGGCAACGTAGGCTATCAGGCTTTCGGGCTTGCCAAGCTGGGCAAGAATGGTCTTGACCACCGTGAGGTTGTCGCGCTCGTTGTGCCCGCCAACGTTATAAACCTCGCCCGGCGTGCCGCGCAGCAAAACCAGCGCAATGGCCCGGCAATGGTCCTCCACATGGAGCCAGTCGCGCACGTTCCGCCCCTGGCCATAAACCGGCAAGGGCTTGTCCTCCAAGGCTTTCAAAATCATGAGCGGAATCAGCTTCTCGGGGAACTGGTAGGGCCCGTAGTTGTTGGAGCAGCGGGAAATGGTGACGGGCAGGCCGTAGGTGCGAAAGTAGGCCAGGGCAAGCAAGTCGGCGGCGGCCTTGCTGGCGCTGTAGGGGCTGGAGGTGTGGAGATGCGTGTCCTCCGTGAAGAACAGGTCCGGCCTGTCTAGCGGCAGGTCGCCATAGACCTCGTCTGTCGAAACCTGGTGGAACCGCACACCGCCATAGGCCCGGCAGGCGTCCATGAGCACCTGCGTGCCAAGAACATTGCTGCGCAAAAACACATCCGGGTGGGTGATGGAACGGTCCACATGGCTTTCCGCCGCAAAGTTCACCACCGCGTCAAAGTTTTCTTCCGCAAAAAGCGCCTGCACAGCGTCCCTGTCGGCAATGTCAATTTGCACAAACCGCACGTTTTTGCCCAGCAGGGGCGCAATGGTGTGCCTGTTCCCCGCATACGTCAGGGCGTCCAGCAGCACCAAGCTGTCTTCGGGGTGCGCCTTGCGCCAAAAAAAGCTGAAGTTGCTGCCAATAAACCCGGCCGCGCCGGTGATTAGTAGTTTCATAGGGGCCTCCTTGTGTTGGTTTTTTTAAGACGATTCTTCCGGCAAAAACGCGGCAAACACGATGTCCACGCCAACAAGAACCGTTGTGCGTCACGCGCGTTTCATAGCGTAAACTATACCGGCTTTGTGTTTGGCCCCGGGGGAGAAAGTTGTGCGTCACGCGCGCTTCATAGCGTAAACCGTTCCAGCTGCCGCAAAACGCTTTCGCGCACAGCCCGCACCATGTGCTCATTCATCACAAAGTAGTCGCCGTCCCGCGGGGTTTGGGCGGCGCCGCGGCGGCACGCGTCAAAGCCGGCGGTAGCAATGTTCACTTTGCACACGCCCATGCCCGCCGCACGCAACAAATCCTCGCGGGGGAGGCCGCTGCCGCCATGGAGCACCAACGGCTTTTGCGGCAAGCGCTTGCGAATCGCCGTCAAAACGGCAAAGTTGAGCTGTGGCTTGCCTTTGTAGTGCCCGTGGGCATTGCCGATAGAGACCGCAAGGCAATCGCAGCCCGCTTGCAGGGCATACCTTTCAGCCTGCGCCGGGTCGGTGTGCAGCGCCGTGGCTTCGGGGCCGCCTTCGCTGCCCGCAAGCATGCCAACTTCGCCCTCCAGCCAAACAGACGCGCCCAGGCTGCCGCGCAAAGCGCGTGTGCGGGCAATGTTTTCTTCCAAAGGCAGGCCGGAGCCGTCGAACATTATGCCGGTGAAGCCAAAATCACAGGCAGCGCAAATAACGTCCGGGGTTTCGCCGTGGTCAAGCTGCACCGCCACAGGGGTTTTTGCCTGCCGCGCGGCGCTAACCATCAGCGGACCCATCAGGTGCAGCGGCGCGTGACCCAGGCGTTTCTCGGCAATTTGCAGCAAAACGGGCCTGTTCATCTCCTCTGCCGCGCGCAAAATGCCCATGGTCATTTCTAAGTTGCCGGTATTAAACGCACCAATCAACTGCCCCCGCGCAAACGCCGGGCCCAAGATCTCTTTTGGCGAAACAAGCACGGCACCCTCCAAAGTCTGTTCTTAACGTTCTATAGCTCTTCCGTATCAAAACCCTCAGGCCAGCTGCTCTTCCAGCGCAAACCCGGCCGTGCGCTCCAGGCGGGCGACGGCGTAGCCGGCTGCGCGCAACCCCTGGGTGAGCAGGGCGGATTTTTCGTAGGCGACCCAGGGCAGCCCGCGCGCCGCAAGCAGGGGCTGCACCCGCGCGGCAAAGGCTTTGTCGCCGCTCTCAAACAGCAGCAGCACCGGCGCGGGCGGCAGAGGTGTTTCGCGCCGCAAAGCGGCCACAAGCGTTTCCTCCGCAAGCACGACGCACCCGCTTTCGAGCAGAAAATCCAAGTCGGCTTCCAGCTCCCGCAGCGTGAGCGCCGCCACCCCTTCGCCCCCCGCCCCACGATAGACCACCAGCCGCACCGGCGCGCTGTTCGGCACCGCGTAGGGCGCGCTGACCGTAATGCCGCGTGTGCCAATGCTGATGAGCACCGTGACCAGCAGCATTGCGCAAATGCAAAAAAACCGCGTTGCTTTCGTCAGTCGAATCACCATTTTGCCGCCACCCCCGCCAAACATTTCGCTGTCGCATCCCATTGTTATGCGCCAACCAGCGGAAGTATAACACCTGCGGTGAGCAGATCGCGCGGCGGGTTCTCTCTTTTGCCAACTTTCGCACCCGCGTTCATCGCTCATTTTTGCCGCATTTTGCACCTGCGGTGAGCCGGTCGCACGGCGGGTTCTCTCTTTTGCCAACTTTCGCGCCCGCGTTCATCGCTCATTTTTGCCGCACAGTTCATCAGACCTCCCCAAAACCCCGGGGCGCGCACATGCTACAGGCGC
>JAITBA010000044.1 GCA_031283835.1 Oscillospiraceae bacterium | reverse complement strand
GACTTTGCAGAGAAGGTTGCATTTAAAATTTTGCGCAGAAGGACGGATTTTGCAGAGAAGGTGGCATTTAAAACTTTGCGCTGAGGGACGGACTTTGCAGAGAAGGTGGCATTTAAAATTTTGCGCAGAAGGACGGATTTTGCAGAGAAGGTGGCATTTAAAAATGGGATTGGATGAACTGCGCGGGCAGATTGACTGTGTTGACGACGAAATAGCGGGGCTGTTGCAGCGGCGCATGGCGCTGGCGGCGGCGGTAGCGCGCGAAAAACAGCGCACGGGCGGCTCTGTGCTGCACAAGGGCAGGGAGCAGGCGATTATTGAGCGGTTGCAGGCGCAAACGGAGCCGCAGTGGCACACGAGCTTGCGCCTGGTGTATCATAGCCTGTTCCAGGCCAGCCGCGCACACCAGCAGCGGTTGCTGGCAGGGGAGGAAGACTCGCCCTTGCGACACGAAATTGCCGAAGCGGTTGAACGGGGACGTGCGGGGTTTCCACAGACGGGGAGCGTGGCGTGCCAGGGCATTTTGGGAGCGTATTCGCATCTGGCGGCCCAACGGTTGTTCCGTTGCGAATCGCCAAACGTGGTGTTTTTGCGCACGTTTGACGCGGTGTTCCGCGCGGTGGAGCAGGGGCTTTGCCGCTATGGCATGCTGCCCATTGAAAACAGCAGTTATGGTTCCGTCACACCGGTGTATGATTTGTTGAAAAAGCACAACTGTCACATTGTGCGCGCGGTGCGCTTGCCCATTGCGCACTGCCTGTTGAGCAAGGCGAAGTTTTTGCAGGATGTGAAGGAAATATTTTCGCACGAGCAGGCGCTGGGGCAATGCGCCGATTTTTTGGAGAAGCTGAAAAATGTGAAGATCACCGTGTGCGAGAACACGGCCGTGGCTGCCCGTCTGGCTGCCGCGTGCCCCGGCGCCGCCGCGATTTCCTCCGAAGAATGCGCCGCGCTCTATGGACTGGAGGTGCTCAAACGAAAAATTCAGAACGAACCCGACAACGAAACCCGCTTTATCTGCATTGCCGCCCAGCCCGAGATGGCGCCCCATGCCAACAAAACAAGTGTGCTGCTCAGCTTGCGCCACCGCCCCGGGAGTTTGGCGGAGCTGCTGCAGCTGCTGGCCGCCATGGATGTGAACCTCACCAAGCTGGAAAACCGCCCTGCCCCAAGCAGTTCGGGAGACTTTGAATTTTTATTTTATCTTGACATGGAATGCGACGCTGCACTGCCCGAAACCGCGCGTTTTTTGGAAGAAATGGCCCGGCAAAGCGAGTCGTTTTTGCTGTTGGGCAGCTATTTGGAGGAAACATACGCATGGAATACGCACTGATTGGCGAGCACCTGACGCACAGCTGGTCGCCGGAAATTCACCGGCAGTTGCGGGGGTATGACTACCGTTTGTGCCCGCTGTGCCCGACGGCACTGCCCACTTTTTTTGCCAGCCGCAAATTCCGCGGGATCAACGTGACAATCCCCTACAAGCAGGCGGTGCTGCCGTTTTGCGACGCGTTGGGCGCGGCGGCCCGGCGCACGGGCGCGGTGAACACCATTGTTAAGCGCGGCGACGGCACATTGTTTGGCGACAACACCGATCTTGCGGGCTTGCAGGCGATGCTGCGCATGGCAGATATTTCGCTTGCGGGCAAGCGGGTGCTGATTTTTGGCAATGGCGGTGCGTCACTGGCCGCGCAGCTGGCCGCCCAGGATGCCAACGCCGCGGCGGTATTTGTTGCGTCGCGCGGCGGAAAGTTGAATTTTGAAACAATTTATACCGCGTGCGCCGACGCGCAGGTGATTTTGAACGCGACGCCGGTAGGGATGTTTCCGCACAGCGGCGAGACACTGGCGGACCTGGCACGGTTTTTGCAATTGGAAGCGGTGGCGGATTTGATTTATAACCCGTTGCGCACGCGGTTGCTGCAGCAGGCGGCACGGCTGGGCTGCAAAACTGCCAACGGGCTGGCAATGCTTGTGGCGCAGGCCGCCGCAGCAGCAGAGGTGTTCACCGGCATGGCGCAGCCTGTGGAGGACACACTGCGGGTGACGGAAAACTTGCGCCGCAGCACAGAAAACTGGGTGCTCATTGGCATGCCGGGTTGCGGCAAAAGCACGGTGGGGCGCCTGCTGGCCGAGCGGGCGGAGCGCCCTTTTGTGGATGTGGACGACGAAATTGCACGGCGGGCGGGCTTGCCGTGCGCCGAAATGATTCGTCGGCGGGGCGAGGAAGCTTTTCGGCAGCTTGAAAGCGAAACCATTGCGACGCTGGGCGCGCGCACGGGTCTGGTGATTGCCACCGGCGGCGGCGCTGTGCTACGGGAAGAAAATGTGCAAAATCTGCGGCAAAATGGCAAGCTGCTGTGGATTCGCCGCGCAACAGAAGCACTGGCCACCGTTGGCCGCCCGCTCTCGCAAAACCTGGAGGTTTTGGTGCAGGCACGTCAACCCTATTATGAGGCGGCCGCCGACGCGACGCTTGCACACGAAGAGGACTGGAATGCGCTGGTAGAGAAGGCACACAAAATTTTTGCGCGATGAGACTACGAGTGATTCATGGGCCGGGCAGGGCACGATGTGAGGAGTTTGCGCGATGAGACTACGAGTAATTCATGGGCCGGGCAAGGCACGATGTGAGGATTCTGTACGATGAAACTACGAGTAATTAATGGGCCGAATTTAAACATGTTGGGCATTCGTGAGCCGGCGGTTTATGGGCACGAAACGTATGCTGATTTGGTTGCGTTTGTGCGCGAGAGCGCGGCGGCGCTGGGCATAGAAGCCGAGTGCCTGCAATCGAATCATGAGGGCGAGATTGTCACATGGATTCAGGAGTGTTTTGGGCATTGTGACGGGATTGTGATTAACCCGGCGGCTTATACCCACACAAGCGTGGCGATTCTTGACGCGCTGAAGGCTGTGGCGTTGCCCGCTATCGAAGTGCACCTGAGCGATGTGCAAAGCCGCGAAGCGTTCCGGCACGTGTCTTATGCGGCGCTGGCATGCCGGGAAGTGATTGCCGGCCATGGGTTTTTGGGCTATCGCATGGCCATGGAGGCCTTGACCCACATGGATTGCGGGAGGCAGGATTGAAGTATAGAGAAGCCCTTGCGTATATTCATGGTTTGGAAAAATTTGGCATATTGCCCGGGCTGGAACGCGTTGCCGCGCTGTGCGGCGCGCTGGGCAACCCGCAGGCGCAGCTGCGCTGTGTGCATGTGGCGGGCACCAATGGCAAAGGCTCCACCTGTGCAATGCTGGCGGGGATTTTTCGCCGTGCGGGCTATAAAACGGGGCTTTATACGTCGCCTTATGTGACGAACTTTTGCGAGCGAATGCAAATTGACGGCGAAATGATTGCGCCGGAAGACCTGGCGGCGTTGACGGAACGGTGCAAATTGCTGACGGAAGCGCTGTCGGTGCCCATCACGGAGTTTGAATTTGTCACGGCGCTGGCATTTGCATGGTTTGCCGCGCAAAAGTGCGATGTGGTGGTGCTGGAAACCGGCCTGGGCGGACGCTGGGACGCTACGAACGTGATTACGGCACCAATGTGCAGTGTTATTACAAAAATTGCGCTGGATCACACGCACATTCTTGGCGGGACAATGGAAAAAATTGCCGCCGAAAAGGCCGGGATTTTTAAAAACAATTGCCCGGCGGTGATTGCTTGCGGGCAGGATGCGCAGGCGCTTGCGGTTTTTGCGGCGCGTGCGGCGGAAACAAACAGTCCCTGCGTCATGGCGCGCGCGGAGGAATGCGAGATTTTGTCCTCGTCGCTGGCCGGGAGTTGGGCATTGCTGGCAGGGTTGCGGGTGTTTGTGCCTTTTGCCGGGCGGCACATGTGCCACAATGCCCTCACGGCGGTGCGCGCGGCGCGGGCGCTGGGGTTGACGGACGCGTGCATTGCGGCGGGCATTGCGGACGCCCGAATGCCTGCGCGGCTGGAGGTTTGCGCGCGGGAGCCGTTGGTGCTGCTCGATGGTGGGCACAACCCCGACGGCGCGCGGGCCTTGGCGGCGGCCTTGGCGGAATATTTGCCGGGGCAGCGGCTAAGCGCGGTGTGCGGCATGATGGCGGACAAGGACGCGGGCGAATACCTGCGTATTTTGGCACCACATCTTTTTTGCTTGGTTGCTTGCGCGCCGCCAAACCCGCGTGCCATTCCGCCAAAGGAGCTGGCCGCGCTGGCGCGTGCGGCGGGCATTGTGAACGCCGAGGCCGCAGACACCCCCGAGGAAGCGCTGCAACGTGCGGCAGGCGATTTTCCGCTGCTGGTGTGCGGCTCATTTTATCTGGCCGGGCACCTGCGGTGCAGTTTGATAAAATTATAAGACCCCTACAAATAACAATTGTCCAAAAGAGCAAAAATAAAATAGTAGTTGACTTTCAGATGCAAATATGGCATACTAAAGCTGCAAAGTTTGCAAAAAAAACTACAATTTTAAAAAGGGGGAGAATCTGCATGAAGAAGTTCTTAAGTATTATGGCGACGGCAGTTGTGTTGCTGACGGCGACGAGCTGTGCCAAGGGCGGCGGCGATTCTATCTATGTGATTCGGCGCGAAGAAAGCGCGGGCACGCACAGCGCGTTCATCGAACTGTGCGGCATTGAAAGCAAGGACGAAAACGGGAACAACACCGACAACACCCTGGATGCGGCGGAAGTGACAAAAGATACTTCCGTGATGCTTATCTCTGTTGCGGGCGACCCCAACGCGATTGGGTACGTCTCGCTGGGTTCGTTCAACGACAGCGTTAAGGCGCTGGAGATTGACGGGGTTGCGCCCAGCGTCGCGGCCATCCGCGAGGGCAGCTATACCCTTGCACGGCCGTTCAACATCGTCACAAACGGCACACTTGCACCAGAGGCGCAGGCGTTTGTGGAGTTTATACGCAGTGAGGAAGGACAAGCCGTGGTGGAAGCGCAGGGGTATGTGCCGCTAGAAACCCCGCAGCCAGCCGCCGAAGCCGGCAATTTGTCGGGCACGGTCAAAGTGAACGGCTCCTCGTCAGTCACCCCGCTGATGGAACGGCTTGCCGAGGCGTTTGCAGCCAAGCATGGCCAGGTGCAGATTGATGTGAGCCAGAGCGATTCCACCATGGGCGTGGCCGATGTGCGCAATGGCCGGTGCGATATCGGCATGGCGTCCCGCGCACTGAAGGAAAGCGAAGCCGGCCCGGGCGTGCTTGAAACCCAGATTGCAACGGATGGCATTGCCGTGATTGTTTGCAAGGAGAACCCGCGCACACAGTTGACCAAAGAACAGGTGCGCAAGATTTATACAGGCGAAACCACTGCCTGGGCAGAATTGGGGTAAGTATGCAAAAATTTACCCGGCGATATATCGAAACCGCCGCAAGAATTCTGTTTTTTGCAGCGGCCTGTGTTTGTGTGCTGTGCGTTGCGCTCATTTGCGTCTATCTTCTTGCCAGCGCGCTGCCCACCATTGCAAAAATCGGCCCTCTGGCGTTTCTTGGCGGGAGCCGATGGCACCCCAGCGCCGGGGAATTTGGTATTTTTCCTATGATGATTGGCAGCCTCTATGTGACCGCCGGCGCCGTTGCCTTTGGCGTGCCGGTGGGGTTGCTGACGGCCGTCTATCTGGCGCGGTTTGCCAAGCGGCGGACGGCGAAGGTGCTGCGGCCGCTGGTTTCGCTCATGGCGGGGCTGCCCTCGATTCTCTATGGCTTTTTTGGCTTGGTGGTGCTGGTGCCGCTGCTGCGCAACCTGTTTGGCGCGGGCAAAAGCGTGCTTACGGCGTCGCTTTTGCTGGGGATTATGATTTTGCCCACGATCATCAGCGTCTCAGAAAGCGCGTTGCGCGCCGTGCCGGCACAACACTACGAAGGGGCGCTTGCCTTGGGTGCAAGCCATGAGCGCAGCGTGTTTTTTGTGGTGCTTCCGGCGGCAAGGTCGGGCGTTATGGCGTCGATTGTGCTGGGCATTGGCCGCGCCGTGGGCGAAACCATGGCGGTGATCATGGTGGCGGGCAACCAGGCCACCCTCCCCAAAAGCATTGTTAGCGGGGTGCGCACCATGACGGCTAACATCGTGCTAGAAATGGGATATGCCACCGATTTGCACCGCGAGGCGTTGATTGCCACGGCGGCGGTGCTGTTCGTGTTTATCCTGCTGATTAATTTGCTGCTTTCGCTGCTGCGCGGGAGGAACGCATAATGAAAAAAAGGCGTTTGGATGTACTTTCGATTTGCCTGCGCTGGCTGACGCGCGGCGCCGCGCTGCTGACCACCGGCCTGGTGCTGTTCATCGTGGGATACATTTTGTTCAACGGCATCCCAAACCTGCGGCCCAGCCTGTTTGCGCCAAAATATACCAGCGACAACGTTTCTATGCTCCCCGCGCTGGTCAACACGCTGTTTATGACCGCGCTTTCGCTGTTGCTTGCGGCGCCGCTGGGCATTTTTGCGGCCATTTATCTGGTCGAATACGCCGGGCGCGGCAACCGTGCGGTCAAAGTCATTCGCCTGGCGGCAGAAACCCTGGCGGGCATCCCCTCCATCGTCTATGGTCTGTTTGGGATGATTTTTTTTGTGGCCGCGCTGCGCTGGGGGTATTCGCTGCTGGCCGGGGCGTTCACGCTGGCCATCATGGTGCTGCCGCTGCTCATGCGCACCACGGAGGAAGCGCTGTGTGCTGTGCCCGATAGTTACCGTGAAGGTTCCTTTGGCCTGGGCGCGGGGCGACTGCGCACGGTGTTTAAAATTGTGCTGCCCGCGGCGGTGCCGGGCATTCTGGCGGGGGTTATCCTTGCTGTGGGGCGCATTATCGGCGAAACCGCCGCACTGGTTTTTACGGCGGGGGCTCTCGAAAAACTGGCACAAAGCCCTATGCGCTCGGCCGCCACGCTTTCGGTGCACATGTATCATCTTTCGGGCGAGGGGTTGCACATTCGGCAAACGTATGCCACGGCGGTGGTGCTCATGGCGTTGGTGCTGGGAATCAACGGGCTTTCGAGCTTTGTTGCGAACAAAATGAGCAAAGGGGGGAAACACTAGCATGTCAAAGATATCCATAAAGAACCTGGACTTGTTTTATGATAGCTTTCAGGCGCTAAAAAAAATCAATATCGAAATTGAGCCAAACAAAATCACCGCGTTCATCGGCCCTTCCGGCTGCGGAAAGTCTACGCTGCTCAAGAGCATCAACCGCATGAACGACCTTGTGGAGGGCTGCAAAATCACCGGCGAACTTCTGCTCGACGGCGTTGATATTTGTGGCAAAGCACAAACACCCGGCAAGCTCGACGTCAACGATTTGCGCCGCCGGGTGGGCATGGTGTTCCAAAAGCCCAATCCCTTCCCTATGAGCATCTATGACAACGTTGCCTACGGCCCGCGCACCCATGGCGTGCGTTCGCGGGCACAGCTGGACGCGATGGTGGAACAGGCGCTGCGTCAGGGGGCCATTTGGGAGGAATGCAAAGACCGGCTGAAAAAAAGCGCGCTGGGGCTTTCGGGCGGGCAGCAGCAGCGGCTGTGCATTGCCCGCGCCCTGGCCGTGCAGCCCGAGGTGCTGTTGATGGACGAACCCACATCGGCGCTCGACCCCATTTCCACTTCAAAAATTGAAGACCTTGCAACGGAGCTGAAAAAGACGTATACAATTGTGATTGTGACGCATAACATGCAACAAGCCGCGCGTATTTCGGATCAGACGGCGTTCTTCCTCCTGGGGGAGCTGGTGGAATACGGCGAAACGGAGCGTTTGTTTTCTATGCCGCAGGACCGGCGGACGGAGGATTATATCACGGGAAGGTTTGGTTAAAAATGAGAAAGCTCTACGAAAAGCAGCTGGAAGAGCTGCACAGCAATCTTATTCGGATGGGTGCGCTGTGTGAGCTGGCAATTGCCTACGCGGCAAAGGCGCTGCTGGACTGCGACGACGAAATGCGTGGCAAAACCATTGAAACAGAGCGGGAAATTGACGACGCCGAGCGGGAGATTGAACTGCTTTGCGTAAGGCTGCTGTTGCACCAGCAGCCCATGGCCAGCGACCTGCGCCATGTGACGGCCGCGCAGCGGATGATTGTGGACATGGAACGCATTGGCGACCAGGCGCGGGATATTGCCGAGATTTCGGAGTATATGCAAGGCAGCCCCGTGAAGAGCGACGTGCATATTTCGGAAATGGCGCGCAGCGTGCGCAAAATGGTCACGAACGCGGTGGAAGCTTTTGTGCGGAAAGATTTGGCGCTGGCGCACGAAGTGGTGGCGTATGACGACAAAGTGGATGCGCGCTTTGAAACGATTAAGGAAGAACTGGTGGATTTGTTGGCGCAGCGCAGGGATTATGCCAAGGAATGCATTGACCTGCTGATGATTGCCAAATATTTGGAGCGCATTGGCGACCACGCCGAAAACGTGGCCGAATGGGTGGTTTATTATTTAACCGGCTCCCGCGAGGAAGAGGGCGCGTAAGGGTTAGACCCGGCGCGGTTGCAGGCGATACACGTGTTCCGCGTTTTTGTGCAGCACCAGTTCCAGTTCTGTTTGGCGCAGACCCGCCGCGCGCAACATGGCCAATTCGTCTGCAGCGTCCCACATGGGGTAATCGGTGCCGAACAGCACCTTGTTGGCACCGAAGGCCCGGACGACACCGCGCGCGCGCGCCGGGGAGAGCCAATGGAGGGAACTGCAGGTGTCAACATAAAGATTTTTGTATTGACCCGCAAGGGTTTGCACCGCGTCCTCCCATTCGGTCCAGCCGCCAAAGTGGGCGGCAACCACGGTGAGTGTTGGAAACGCCTG
>JAITBA010000034.1 GCA_031283835.1 Oscillospiraceae bacterium | reverse complement strand
GAGCTTGACCCCGACGGGTGCCTGCGCAGCCTGGCGCGCGCGCTGGAACTGATTGTCCAACTGGATGCGGGCGACATTGTGGGCGACACTGTGGATGTTTTCCCCAGCCCCAAACCCGCACGCACCATCCCCTTCACGCCCGATTGGGTCAACGGCTTCATTGGCATCAATTGCCCGGCAGAAACGCAAATTGCCATTCTGGAAAAAATTGGTTGCACGATACACGAGGGCAAGATTGCAGTGCCCGGTTTTCGGAACGATTTGGAGGACAAAGCCGACATTGCGGAGGAAATCGCCCGTTTTTATGGTTACGACAAAATCCCCGCAACACCCCTGCAAGGCCTGGCCGACGGGCGTTTGACCGAAACACAGCAGCTGCAGCGCCAGCTTAGCGAAACCCTTTTGGCTCTCGGCTGCTCCGAGGTTCAGACCTACTCATTTATCAGCCCCAAAGCCTACGACAAACTCGGCCTGCCCCCCAACTGCGATGAGCGCCGCAGCGTGGTGATCTCGAACCCCTTGGGCGAAGACACCAGCGTGATGCGCACCACGGCGCTGCCGAGTATGCTCGAGGTGCTCGCACGCAACCAAAACGCCCGCAACGAAAGCGCGGCGCTGTTTGAACTGGCCACGGTGTATCTGCCGCGCGGCACAGAAGAACTGCCGCAAGAAAAGCAAAAGCTCATCATCGGGCTTTATGGGCCAGACGAAAATTATTTTAGCCTGAAGGGTATTGTGGAACAACTGCTGGCCCGCACCGGCATTGCGGGTTACGACGTGACGGCCGCAACCGACCGCGAAGCGTTTCATCCCGGCCGCACAGCAAAACTCACCCTCGACGGCAAAAAATTTGCCCTTCTTGGCGAAGTTGCGCCCGCCGTGCAAGCAAATTTCGGCATTGGCACGCGGGTCTATGTGGCCGTGATTGACTTTGACACGCTGCTTAACAAACGCAGCGCCGCCAAGCTTTATCGCCAACTGCCTCGCTACCCCGCCATAACCCGCGACCTGGCCCTGGTGTGCGACGCCGCCACCCCGGTGCTGGCCCTGCAAAAGGCAATCGAGAGCGCCGCCGGCGCGCTGCTCGAAAAACTTACCCTGTTCGATGTTTATACCGGCAGCCAGATCGCCGCCGGCAGCAAGGGCATCGCCTACAGTCTGCGCCTGCGCAGTGCCAAGGGCACCCTCACCGACGAAGAAGCCGATGTGGCTGTCAAGCGCTGCACAAAGGCGCTCGAAAAAATAGGGGCCGCCTTAAGAATCCGTTAAAAAAATCACTCGCGAATGCTCGCTTGTCTTTTTCTTTATCAAAAAAGTATGCTCTTCAGCGGTTGCAGGCCATCTTCGCCGCGGGCAAAGGTGCAGGGCGCGGGCGTGCGAAGAATCGGCACAATCTGCGGGTCGCACAGGGCAATGTGCCCCAGCGTTTCGGCCGGGCAGTTGCGCTGGTCGGCCATGTAGGCTTCGCTTTCGTCGCCTGCCGCAAACCGCCAGCCGCTGTCCCACTCGCCGCAGGGTGCTTCGCGGTAGCAATAGCCCACCGGGCAGTCTTCGGCCAGCACGCGCTGCGTCACCATACAACCATCGGCGCCTTCCCAATCAAACGGGGTGGGCGTCGATTCTTTTGGCGTAGGCGCTGTGGCACAGCAGTTGGGCCGCGTGGGCTGCACCGCAAGGGGCAACCGTGCACCAAATTGCTCCAAAAACGCCTGTGCGCCTTGTGCCAGCACAAACTCCAGCTCTTCTTCAAAGAGCGGCACCATGCGATAAAACCGCACACGGCTATTTTCTATTGGATCCACCGCATCGCAATCCAGCAGCAGCAACGCGCACAGCGCCGTGTTCTCCGCCAGCGGCGCGCCCGCGGCTATGGTGTGGCCCCACCCAAGCCACGAATCCTCATCCTCCGGCACCCGCGCCAGCAGCTTGAGCCACCGCAGCGGCCAATACCAGCGCTCCGCGCAGCTCTCCAGGTCCCATTCGCGCGGCAAATAGCACGCCAGTTCCGCCCGATTGGGCGCGCCCGCAGGGGCTCGCATGGCCCGCGCACCCATACCCCGGGTTGCTACCACCTGGTACGCCGCCCCTTCCGTGGCCATCACGCACAACTCCACGCGCGTTCCATGGGGGGCAAAATCCTGAATCACTCGGTTCACCCGCCCAAAACGCGCTTCCATCGCGCGGGTTATGGCTGCCAGTTCCTCCTCTGTGTAGGCACATTGCGCCTGCATTTCCCGCATGTCCATCCCTCCCTTGTATTGTTATGCGGCAACGCGCAAAACTATACGCATTGTGAACGGTTTGTAAAGTTAATTATTGTTCTATTATAGAAATATAAAGGAGAAAAAGAATGATAAAATGCACACAAAGACAAATTTAGGAGGATATTTTATGGCAAAAAAGACCGTGTTTTTAACAGGCTCTTCGGGCAACATGGGTTGGCAGGGGTTCCAGGAGATCTATCAGCGCCGGGATAAATTCAACCTTGTGCTGCTCAACCGGGGCAGCGCAAAAAATCGCGAAAAGTTCGCGGCATACGAAAACGATCCCAGCGTAAAACTGCTCTGGGGCGATCTGCTGAATTATGACGATGTGTTGGCCGGCATTGCAGGCGCAGACGTGGTGCTGCATGTGGGCGGCATGGTGTCGCCCGCCGCCGACTACGACCCCAAGGGCACCATCAAAACCAACACCAGCGCGGCCAAAAACATTGTGCGGGCCGTGCAGGCCCAGCCCAACGCCGATGACATCAAAGTGGTCTACATTGGCACCGTAGCCGAAACCGGCGAGCGCGACGCCCCCATCCACTGGGGCCGCTGCGGCGACCCAATCAAAATCAGCGTTTATGACCACTATGCCATCAGCAAAGTGATTGCCGAGCGGATTTTTGCCGAAAGCGGTCTCAAGCATTGGGTCAGCCTGCGGCAAAGCGGCATTCTCTATGCCAACATTATCAAAAATTACGACCCCATCATGTTCCACGTGCCCATGAACGGCGTGCTGGAATGGGCTACCGTGGAGGACAGCGGCCGCCTGCTAGCCAATGTTTGCGAAGACTGGGTGCCCGAAGAATTCTGGCGCGGCTTCTATAACATTGGTTCCGGTGCCGATTACCGCATCACCAACTACGAGTTCGAAAGCTACCTGCTTGGTGCGCTGGGTCTCGGCAGCCCCGAAAAACTGTTCTCAATCAACTGGCACACCCTGCGCAACTTTCATGGCCAGTGGTACGCCGACAGCGACCTGCTTGAGCACTACTTGCGCTTCCGCGAAAACAAGCCCATCAAAAAATACTTCGAAGACGTTGCCGCCGACCTGCCCTGGTTCTACAAACTGGCAAAAATCGCCCCCAAAGGCCTAGTCAAAACGCTGGGCATGAAGCGTCTGACCACCATGCCGGTCTATGGCACAATGACTTGGCTCAAGGAGCAAAACGACCACCGCATCAACGCCTATTTTGGCAGCCGCGAGGCCTGGGAAAAAATTGGAACCTGGAAGACATTCGATCGCTGGCAGCCCACGCTAGAAGAACGCACCAGCGACAAAGCCCCGGCCTTTGCCCTTGATCACGGCTACGACGAATCAAAACCCCTGGCGCAGCTCACTGTGGAGGACCTGCAAAAGGCAGCCGCCTACCGCGGCGGCGCGCTGGTCAGCAGCAGCTACAGCGGCGACCCCTATGCGCCCCTCACCTGGAAGAGCGCCGGCGGCCGCGAATTTGAAATGACCCCCAACCTGGTGCTGCGCGGCGGCCACTGGTGCCCGCAAGAAGTACCCGGCCCCGACAATGGCGACTGGGCCAATCCCTTCATCCCCTGGGACTACGATGAAGAAGCCAAGCGCAACCCCTTCTTTGCCCAAGTATGGTATCCTCTGCACGATAAGAGCGAGCAAAACGTCTATGGCGAAGAAATTTTTGCCGGCATGAAGGGCTACTAAGCACTCCTTTGCAAAAAAACCGGGCACTTTTCAGCCGAATCGGCTAACCAAACAAACTGTGCAAAAGCCGCCCTCGTTGCGGCAAAAAACCTTGAACCGCGCACCGTCACTTAAGCGGCGTGCGGTTTGTTTTTGGCATTTTTTCTATTTTTTCCGCGGAATAGTATAAATTTTACGCTTACGATTTTTCTTGCTTTTTGTCCGCATTTGCGTTAAAATAGAGTTAAAGTTATGCAAAAAGGAGAGTCGCATGGACGAACAAAAACGAGAACTGGACGAGCGTGACGAAATGCTGCGGATGATTGCGCGGCTGGCAAAAGAAAAGGAACGGGCGCGGCAACAGGCAAGCAAGGCGTCGGACTACGACTGGCTGCGCGGCCTTTCGGAACCATCACCCCAAGTCCAAAAAGCGCCGTTTGTGCTGGATACTTCGGCGGACGACCTTTGGCGGCTGGACGAAATTGGGCGCACACCCCACTCACAGCCGCCGCCCACAACCCCCACGGCCCGCCGCCCCGACCAAAAAAGAAACGCCTCACGCGCACCGCAAACGCACCCGCAAAAAAAAGGCCGCGTCAAACGCGTTTTTGCGTTTTCGCTGGTGTTGGTGGTCGCCGCCGCCGTGCTGCTATTTGCCGCCGTCAACAGTGCCGCGGGCAAGGTGCGGCAGCTCGAAATTGACCCGGCGGACGCGTCGGTCATCGCAACGCCGCAAGGCCGTTCGCTGGTGACCAACATCTTGTTGCTGGGGGCCGACGGCTCGGGCAGCAGCGGCCTGCGGTCCGACACCATGCTGCTGTTGAGCATTGACCGGGTGCACCGCAAGCTCAAGCTCACCTCATTTTTGCGCGACAGTTGGGTGCAATTGCCCAACGGCAACCATGCCAAGCTCAACGCAGCCTTGAGCACCGGCGGCGTGAGCACGGCGCTGCGCGCCATCAGCACCAATTTTGATGTGCGCCTCGACCACTATGCCCTGGTGAATTTCGACAGCTTTAAGGAAGTAGTGGACGCCCTAGGCGGCGTGGCCGTGCCGATCACCGAAA
>JAITBA010000002.1 GCA_031283835.1 Oscillospiraceae bacterium | reverse complement strand
GCAAGTCACGGATTCCATCGCCGATATGCTTACCCGCGTCCGCAACGCCAGCGCGGCAAAGCATGATACGGTGAAGGTACCCGCATCCAACATGAAGAAAGCCATCGCGCAGATTCTGCTGGAAGAAGGGTACATCAAAAATTTTCGCGTCCACGAGGACGGCAAGCAGGGCGAAATTGAGATTTTTCTCAAGTACGGCCCCAACAAAAGCAAGGTGATCACCGGCCTGCGCCGGGTGAGCAAGCCCGGTTTGCGGATTTATTCCAGCTGCGAAGAGCTGCCCAAAGTGATGCGCGGCCTGGGTGTGGCAATTCTTTCCACCCCCAAGGGTGTGATGACCGACAAGAAAGCCCGCAAAGAAAATGTGGGCGGCGAAGTTTTGGCATTTATTTGGTAAAGGAGGTGCTGTTATGTCCCGAATCGGAAGATTGCCGATTACAATCCCGGCTGGTGTGGACGTCACCATTGACGGCAGCACCGTGACGGTGAAGGGCCCCAAGGGTGTCTTGAGCCGTCAGTTCCATCCCAACATTGCCATTGAGAAAGACGAAAGCGTGCTCAATGTTAGCCGTCCCAACAACGCACAGCAAAACCGCGCGCTCCACGGCCTGACCCGCAGCCTGCTGGCCAACATGGTCACCGGTGTTTCGGAAGGCTTTAAAAAAGAGCTGGAAGTTAACGGGATCGGCTACCGTGCAGTGAAGCAGGGCAAGCAAGTAGTACTCAACATCGGCTACAGCCACCAGGTGTTCATCGAGGAAGAGCCGGGCATCACCATCGAAGTGCCCGCCCCCAACAAAATCATCATCCTGGGCGCCGACAAGCAGCAAGTGGGCCAGTTTGCCGCCGAAGTGCGCGAAAAGCGCCCCCCCGAACCCTACAAGGGCAAGGGAATCAAATACGCCACCGAGGTCATCCGCCGCAAGGAAGGCAAGACCGGTAAGGGCAAGTAAGGAGGACAACCGCATGGTCACAAAAAAAGACAGCAACAAAGAGCGCCAAAAGCGCCACAAGCGTGTGCGCGGCAAGGTTTCCGGCACTGCGGCACGCCCCCGCCTTTCGGTGTTCCGTTCCCTGCAGCATATCTATGCCCAGGTGATTGACGACACGACCGGCGTTACGCTGGCGGCGGCGTCCACCGTCGAAAAAGACTTCGATGGTTACGGCGGTAACGTGGCGGCGGCACAGGCCATTGGCACACTGGTGGCGCAGCGCGCAGCCCAAAAAGGCATCACCACAGTGGTCTACGACCGTGGTGGGAATATTTATCACGGCCGAGTGAAGGCGTTGGCAGAAGCCGCGCGCGAAGCCGGTCTGCAATTCTAACGAAGAGGAGGGAACCCCAAAATGGCAAAGATTGATGCGGCGGGTGCGGAACTCACCGAACGGGTGGTTGCTATCAACCGCGTATCCAAAACCGTGAAGGGCGGCCGTATCTTCAAGTTTTCTGCCTTGGTAGTGGTGGGCGACGGGCAGGGCCTGGTAGGCTTTGGCCTCGGAAAATCCGGTGAAGTACCGGACGCCATCCGTAAAGGCATTGAAGACGCGAAGAAGAACCTCTTCCGGGTTGCACTCAGAGGGACGTCGATTCCTCATGAGGTGCTTGGCAAATTCGGCGCGGGGCTCGTGGTGCTCAAACCCGCCGCCCCCGGTACCGGCGTCATCGCCGGCGGCCCGGTGCGCGCGGTGGTCGAAACCGTGGGTATCCGCGATATTCGTACCAAGGCGCTGCGCAGCAACAACCCCTGCAACGTGGTGCGCGCCACCATGCAGGGCCTGCAGCAGCTGCGCAATGTGGAGGAAGTCGCGGCCACCCGCAACAAAACTCCCGGCGAAATTTTAGGTTAGGAGGGCGGAAACTATGGCACAAGCAACTGTGCGGGTCAAGCTGATTAAAAGCTTGATTGGCAGCAAAGAAAACCAGCTCGCGACCGCCCGTGCGCTTGGTTTGCGCAAAATCGGTGATGTTTCGATTCAGCCGGATAACGCCGCCACGCAGGGCAAAATCCGTGTGCTGGCACACCTGCTGGAAGTGAAAGAAGGAGGCGCTGACGCATGAGAATTCATGATTTGGCTCCTGTGCCCGGTTCCACCAAGGCGCGCAAGCGCGTGGGCCGCGGGCATGGCTCGGGCCAGGGCAAAACAGCGGGTTATGGCCACAAGGGCCAAAAAGCGCGCTCCGGCGCAAAGGGTGCTGCCTTCGAAGGCGGCCAAATGCCCCTGGCGCGGCGTGTCCCCAAACGCGGGTTCCACAATATTTTTCGCACCGAATATGCGATTATTAACATTGCGACCCTCGAAAGCAACTTTGACGCGGGCGCGGTGATTGACGCGGAAGCGATTGTGGCCGCCGGCCTTCTCAAAAAGACCCTTGCGGGTGTCAAAATTCTTGGGGACGGCAGTTTGACAAAGCAGTTCACAGTGAAAGCTTCCAAATTCTCGGCCAGTGCCAAGGCCGCCATTGAGGCAGCAGGCGGAACGGCGGAGGTGGTCTGATGCTGCAAACGATTATCAACGCCTGGAAGATTGCTGATTTGCGCAAGAAGATTCTCTTCACCGCGTTCATTATCCTGGTGTTCCGCGTCGGTTCGGCCATCACCATCCCGTTTGTGGATTTGGCGGGTGCCAACGGTATCATCGGCGACACGGTGAACGACAGCTCGTTCCTGGCGTACCTGAACATGATGTCGGGCGAGGCGTTCAACTACGCAACCATCCTGGCCATGTCCATCACGCCCTACATCAACAGCTCCATCATTATGCAGCTGCTGGCCGTGGCGATCCCTGCGCTGGAACGCCTGCAAAAAGAAGGCGAAGAAGGCCGCAAAAAGATTGCTACGATCACCCGCTATGTGACCATTGGTTTGGCGCTGAT
Organism: Oscillospiraceae bacterium; assembly: GCA_031283835.1. Classification (GTDB taxonomy): domain Bacteria; phylum Bacillota; class Clostridia; order Oscillospirales; family Acutalibacteraceae; genus WRMQ01. Next base: position 9,069 of record JAITBA010000002.1, on the reverse strand, counting down.
GCAGAGCCTTGCGTATTATTTTTATCTGCGCAACGGCGGCAGCGACACCACCAAGAGCACCTTCTTGCTGGGCGACGCAAACGGGAACCCCTACACCGGCATTTTTGCCGTGCTGCAGGCGGTTGTGATTATTTCGGTGCTCACCGCGGGTGCGGGCCTGACCATGTGGCTGGGCGAGCGCATTAACGTGAAGGGCATTGGCAACGGCGTTTCGATGCTGTTGTTTGCCGGGATTGTGGCGCGCATTCCGCTGCTGATGACCCAGCTCTACGGCCCTGCCAACGGCTACATTGCCCGCGGCGGCGCGTGGGTTCCTCTTTCGCTCATTGCGGGGGTAGCGTTGTTGGCAATGATTGCCTTCATCGTGTGGATGGACAATGCGGAGCGGCGCATTACGGTGCAATACACCAAGCATGTGGTGGGGCGCAAAATGTATGGCGGCCAAAGCAGCCATATCCCGATCAAAGTGAACATGAGCGGCGTGATGCCCGTTATTTTCGCCAGTTCCATTTTGAGCCTGCCCCCCACGGTTAAGCTGTTTATCCCAGATAGCAAAATCGCCGGTACTTTTTGGGAAAAATTGCTGGGCAATTCACAGGGAACCGTCAGCGGCTTGTTCTCACAGTCTAACCCTTGGTACCTGCTGATGTATTTTGTGCTGATTATTGGGTTTGCTTATTTTTACAGCAGCATTCAATACGACCCGGTGGAAATGAGCAACAATATCCGCAACAACCATGGGCTTATCCCAGGCTACCGTCCGGGCGAACCCACGGCCAACTACATCCGTCGCATCCTCAACCGCATCACCCTTTTGGGTGCGCTGCTGCTGAGCGTGGTGGCCCTGTTCCCCATCGCTTTCTCGCTGATTTCCTCGGCCATTTTGGGCGCGGTGGGCTACGAAAATGCCAGTATGTCCATTTCTATGGGCGGCACGAGCATCATCATTATGGTTGGTGTGGCGCTCGAAACCGTGAAGCAGCTGGAAAGCCAGATGATGTTGCGTCACTACAAAGGGTTCTTAGACTAGCGAGGAGGGCGACGCCTTGATCACGCTCAAAACCGCGCGTGAGATTTCTCTCATGCGGGATGCAGGGCGCATTGCCGGCGAAGCGTTGCTGCGCACGGGCGAGATGGTGAAGCCGGGTGTCACAACCTTTGAGCTATGCCAGGCCGCGCACAAGTATATTCTTGCTTGCGGCGCGGTGCCCACGTTTCTGCACTACAACGGTTTTCCCGCTAGCGCCTGCATTTCGGTCAACGAGGAAGTCATTCACGGCATCCCCAGCAAAAAACGGGTGCTGCGCGAAGGCGACCTTGTGAGCATCGACCTGGGCGCCACCTACCAAGGCTACGTGGGCGACACCGCTCGCACCTTTGCCGTTGGCCGGCTGGGCGATATTGGCGCGGCGGTGCAAGGCCACTGCGAGGCCCGGGGCTATAGCGTTGTGCGTGATTACACGGGCCACGGTGTGGGGCGCGCGCTGCACGAAGACCCGGCAGTGGCAAACTTTGGCAAAGCCGGTTTTGGTCTGCAACTGCGGGCGGGGATGACGATTGCCATTGAGCCCATGGTGAACCAGGGCAGGGCGGCGGTGCGCACGCTGGAGGACCACTGGACGGTGGTTACCCGCGATGGCAAGCGCAGCGCGCATTTTGAGCACACGGTTGCCATCACTGCCAATGGCCCCCTGCTGCTGACGGAGGCTTGCGCCGATGTTTGAACAGGGAACCGTCGTGCGGTCTGTTGCGGGGCGCGACAAAGGGTATTTGTTGTGCGTGGTGGGGGAGGAAAGCGGCTGCATCCTCGTCTGCGACGGCAAGGAACGCCCGCTGCAACGCCCAAAACACAAGAACCCGAGGCATGTTGAACGTCTTGCGCAGGTGCCTGCTCTCACATGGGAGCTGCGTGGCAATCAAGCGCTGCGCAAAGCGCTCAACCAAATCCAATCGCAAGAACCCCATTCCGCAGCGCAGGGGATTTTGTCCCGCGGCACAACAAAGCACACCACAGGGGAGGAACAGAAATGCCAAAGTCCGATATGATTGAAGTCGAAGGCGTGGTGTTGGAGGCTTTGCCCAACGCGACCTTTCAGGTGGAGCTGCAAAACGGGCACAAGATTCTTGCACACATTTCCGGCAAACTGCGTATGAATTATATTCGTATTTTGCCGGGCGATAAGGTAACAGTCGAAATGTCGCCTTATGACTTGACAAGAGGGCGCATTATTTGGCGCTCGAAATAGGTTAGGAGGTTAAGACCTATGAAAGTTAGGCCTTCCGTCAAAAAGATTTGCGAAAAATGCAAAATTATCCGCCGCAAGGGGCGTATCATGGTGATCTGTGAAAACCCCAAGCACAAGCAACGCCAAGGCTAAACAGGCTAAAAATGGAGGTATACCATGGCACGTATTTCAGGTGTGGATCTACCCCGCGACAAACGCATTGAGGTCGCTTTGACCTATATTTTTGGTATTGGCCAAAAAACGGCCGGCGAAGTGATTGCCGCCACCGGCGTAGACCCCGATATTCGGGTAAAGGACCTCTCGGAAGAGGATGTTTCTAAGCTACGCGATTATATTGACCGCGAAGTGAAGGTGGAGGGTGACCTGCGCCGCAATACACAGTTCGATATCAAACGCTTGATTGAGATCGGCTGTTATCGCGGGGTGCGCCACCGCAAGGGCCTGCCGGTGCGCGGCCAGCGCTCCAAGACCAATGCGCGCACGCGCAAAGGCCCAAAGAAGACCATCGCCAACAAGAAGAAGTAGTCAGGAGGAAGTCCTATGGCAACCAAAGCCACCGGAAAGAAAACCGCCGGCACCCGGCGTCGCCGCGAGCGCAAGAACATTGAGCGCGGGGCTGCGCATATTCAATCCACGTTCAACAACACCATTGTCACCATTACCGACACCGCGGGCAACGCTCTTTCGTGGGCCAGCGCGGGCGAAATGGGTTTCCGTGGATCCAAAAAATCCACCCCCTTTGCCGCCCAAACCGCTGCCGAAACCGCAGCCAAAGCCGCCATGGAGCATGGACTAAAATTCGTTGAAGTCTATGTAAAAGGGCCGGGTGCCGGGCGTGAGGCCGCCATCCGCGCGTTGCAGACCGCGGGGCTCGAAGTCAGCCTGATTAAGGATGTGACGCCGATCCCTCACAATGGCTGCCGCCCGCCCAAACGCCGCAGAGTGTAGGAAACAGGAGGATTTAACCGCATGGCAAGATATACAGGCGCGGTGTGCAAACTTTGCCGCCGTGAAGGTCAAAAGCTTTTCCTCAAAGGGGATCGTTGCTACACGGGCAAGTGTGCCCTGGAGCGTCGTTCTTATGCCCCCGGACAGCACGGGCAGGCGCGCAACCGCAAGCCGTCAGAATACAGTCTGCAGTTGCGGGCCAAGCAAACCGCTCGCCGCTATTATGGCCTGAGCGAAAGCCAGTTCCACAAATACTACGAAATGGCCGACCGTGCCACCGGCATGACAGGCACCAACTTGCTGCGCATTTGTGAAAGCAGGCTGGATAACGCGGTGTATTTGCTGGGGTGGGGCGCATCGCGCGCCGAAGCCCGCCAGCTGGTGAGCCACGGCCACTTTAAGGTGAACGGCCAGAAGGTCGATATCCCCAGCTACCTGCTGAAGGCGGGGGATGCCATTTCTATCAAAGAGCAGAGCCGCGAGAGCGAAAAAATTAAACAAGTGCTCGAAAGCAACGGCGCGCACCCCGTGCCCGCTTGGCTGGAGCGCGGCGGCGAAGCCTTCGAGGGCAAGGTAACTGTCCTGCCCGAACGCGACCAGATTCACGTGCCGGTGGAAGAGCACCTCATCGTGGAGTTCTACTCGAAATAAGACCTTTTAGATTTTCGACACAAGCGCTTGGATTATTTTTGCTCCCCCCTTTTTATCCGCCCACGCTTTTGTCATCTGCAATCTAAAACATGTCTTGAAAGGGGAATTTACATTATATGATTGGCATCGAAAAGCCAAAAATCGAAGTTGCAGAGGTGAAACCCGACGGCACCTTTGGTCGCTTTGTGGTGGAACCCCTCGAGCGCGGCTTTGGCACCACGCTGGGCAACAGCTTGCGGCGCGTGCTGCTCTCGAGTTTGCCGGGTTACGCCATCACCAGCGCCAAAATCGACGGCATTCTGCATGAATTTTCCACAATCCCCGGCGTGAAAGAGGATGTGACAGAAATCATCCTCAACCTCAAAAGCGTTATCTTAAAAATGCAGGGCGACGAAGAAAAACACCTGTATATCGACGTGGAAGACGCAGGCGAGGTAATGGCGGCCGATATTCAGGCTGATTCTGAAGTGGAAATTATTAACCAGGATTTGCACATTGCAACCCTGGAAGCCGGCGCGAAACTGAGCATGGAGCTTACATGCGACCAAGGCCGCGGCTATGTTTCGGCTGAGCGCAACAAAGATTTGCTCAAGCCACCCATCGGCGTGATTGCCGTGGACAGCATCTACTCCCCGGTGGTGAAGGTGAACTACACGGTCGAAAACACCCGCGTGGGGCAAGTGACCGATTATGACAAGCTCACGCTTGAGATTTGGACCGACGGCACCACCCCCGCACAAGAGGCGGTTTCGCTGGCAGCGAAGATTCTTAACGAGCACCTTGCGCTGTTTGCAGACCTGAGTGACGATGTGTACGACACCGAAATCATGGTGGTAAAAAACGACAGCCGGAAAGAAAAAGTGCTCGAAATGACCATCGACGACCTCGACCTTTCTGTGCGCAGCTACAACTGCCTCAAGCGCGCAGGCATCAACACAGTGGAGGATTTGACCGCGAAATCGGGCGAGGACATGATGAAGGTGCGCAACCTTGGGCGCAAATCTCTCGACGAAGTCATCGGCAAGCTCAATTCCCTGGGGCTTGAGCTGTATAAGGATGATGAATAACGACACAAGCAATACCGGAAGGAGTGAATTACGGTGCCTGGAACCAGAAAAATGGGACGCACCACCGACCACCGCAAGGCCATGCTGCGCGGGCTGGTGACGTACCTGTTCGAAAACGGCCGCATTGAAACGACCGTGACCCGTGCCAAGGAAGTACGTTCTTTGGCGGAAAAATATATCACCATTGCCAAAGAGAATAATTTGACCAACAAACGCAAGGCATTCGCCTTCATCACCAAAGAAGATGTGGTGGCCAAGTTGTTCAACGAGATTGCGCCCGTATATACGGACGTGGCCGGCGGCTACACGCGCATCATCAAAACAGGCCCGCGCCGCGGCGACGCTGCGGAGTTGGCTATTCTCGAATTGGTGGATCCGCAAGAAAAAGAGAAGGCCGAGCAGGCCGCAAAAAAGGCAAAAACCGCCGCCGAAAAACCGACTCGCGCCAGCCGCACTGCCCGTGTAAAAAAATCTGTGGAAGCGGAAGCGCCTGCCACGCCAGCGGCGCTGCCCGCCGAAGAAGCGCCCGCCGAAGCCTGAACCAACTGCAAGCTCAAAAAAATCGATCGCTGCCTCAAGGCAGAGAGGCAGAAATTCACTTTTCTGCGTTTCTGCCCTGGGGCGGCAATTTTTACTTTTAGAAAAAGGAGTACTACATGGAGCAGCCCGTGCAAAAACAGCGCTTGTGGTATTGGGACAATGCCAAGGCTTTGCTGATTTTTTTGGTTGTGTTGGGACACTTGATCTCGCCGGTGGACACGGAATTGACGCGCACAGTTTATACCTTCATTTACATATTTCATATGCCGCTCTTCATTTTTATCGCGGGTTATTTTGGCCGCAAGGCGCAAACGGCATTTCAATTCCAGCGGGTGGTGGGCTTTTTGGCCTTGGCGGTTGCTGTGAAGCTGCTAAAATTCGTGACCACCTTTATTATGGGGGAGACGTATGGGCTGCACCCCTTTGCGGGCGCGGATGAGCCATGGTATTTGATGGCGATGGCAATGTGGCTATCTTGCTCATTTTTGCTGGGCAGCATCAAGCCACAGCCCAAGCTGTGGGCGGTTTTGGTCGTTATGATTTTGCTGGGGATGCTAGTGGGATACGAGACCAGCGACCTTGATGGCCTGGCGCTCATGCGCGTGATCGTGTGCTTTCCGTTCTATTATGCGGGCATGGCGATGCCGCGCGACTGGATGGGAAAATTGCGGCAAAAAAGATGGCGTTGGGTGGCGTTGGTGGTGTTTTGCGGGCTGATTGTCCTCGTGGCCTGGCAGCGAGAATTCTTTTTGCCGCTCCGGCCGCTCTTCACCAACCGCAACAGATACAGTAGTATCGGCGATATTTTTTCGTGGGGATGGCTGTATCGGCTGGGGCATTATGTGCTGGCAGGCGCGCTGGGGCTGGGAGTGTTGTTGCTTGCGGCCAAGCGTCGTTTGCCGCTGGTGACGCATGTGGGGTCGCACACGTTGCAGGTTTTTTTCTGGCAAAGTGTGCTGATGCCGTTTATGCGCGTTGAATTTCGTGGCGCGCCCACTACTCTGTCGGAGCGCTTGTATGAGGCGGTGCCGTTCCCGGTGGTGGTGCTGGCGGCTGCGGCAATGACGTTGCTGTTTTCCACCAAGCCCTTCAGCTTCCCGGTGAAGTGGCTAAGCAACCTGCCCTTGCCCCGCTTTTTATTTTCGCATGAGGAGGAACCTGCATGCGGCGCATCATAGAAGCGTTTTCCCGTTGCCGCATCGTGCCGGTTGTGGCGATTGAGCGTGCGGCGGACGCCCCGGCGCTGGCGCGGGCACTGCTGGCGGGCGGCGTGGGCGTGGCAGAAATCACATTTCGCACGGCTGCCGCGGCCGAGGCGATTGCGCGCATTGCAAAGGAAGTGCCGGACATGCTGGTGGGTGCGGGCACGGTGCGCAGCACGGAGCAAGTGCGGCAGGCTGTGGCGGCGGGGGCGCAGTTTGTTGTTGCGCCTGCTTTTAGCCCGGCGGTTTGCGCGTTTTGTGCGCAAGGCGAGGTGCCGGTGTTCCCCGGTTGTGCGACTCCAACCGAAATGGAAGCGGCCATCGCCTTGGGCTTGACGCATTTAAAATTTTTTCCGGCGGAGCAAGCGGGCGGCGCGGCCTACCTAAAAGCCATGGCATCGGTGTTCCCGGAAGTAAAATTTATGCCTACAGGGGGGATTAGCGCAAAAAACTTGCGGGAATATCTTGATTTGCCAAACGTGCTGGCGTGCGGTGGCAGTTGGATGTGTTCGCCGCAACGCATAGCGGCACAAGATTGGGCGACTATCACAAAATTGTGCAAGGAGTCAATATGCAATGCAAGATAAAAATGCGCAGAGATTTTTGGAAACAGCGCCGAAGGCAATCACCCCGCCGCGGGTGGTCACATTTGGCGAATTGATGTTGCGGCTTGCACCGGAGGGGTATCTGCGTTTTGTGCAGGCAGAGCGGTTTCAGGCTACCATGGGCGGCGCGGAAGCCAATGTGGCGGCAGATTTGGCGAGTTTGGGGTATCCGGCGGCCTTTGTGAGCAAACTGCCCGCTCACGAAATCGGGCAATTGGCAGTCAATTCCCTGCGTCGCTTTGGTGTGGATATTTCACATATTCTGCGAGGCGGCAACCGCATAGGGGTGTATTATTGCGAAAAAGGGGCCTCGCAGCGGCCTTCTAAGGTGATTTATGACCGGGCGGGCGCCGCCATCGCGGAAGCGCAGCCCGGGGAGTTTGATTGGGATGCGATTTTTGCGCAGGCCGGGTGGTTTCATTTCACGGGCATCACCCCTGCGTTGAGCGAAAGCTGTGCGGCGCTGTGTCTGGAGGCTTGCCGGGCGGCGCAGCGTTGTGGCGTGCCGGTGAGTTGCGATTTAAACTACCGCAAAAATTTGTGGAGCCGCGACAAAGCGGGGGCGGTTATGGCGGAACTGATGCCCTACGTGCGTCTGCTGATTGCCAACGAGGAGGATGCGGCCGATGTGTTTGATATTCACGCGGGGGGCAGCGACGTTGAGTGTGGCATGCTGTCGCACGAAGGCTACGCCGACGTGGCCCGCCAGCTCAGCAAGCGCTTTGGCATCCCCGAAATCGCCATCACCCTGCGCGAGAGCGTGAGCGCCAACGATAACCTCTGGGGCGCCATGCTCTACACCGGCGGCGCGGCGCTGTTCAGCAAAAAATACCCCATGCACATCGTTGACCGCGTGGGCGGTGGCGATAGTTTTGGCGCGGGCCTAATCTACTCCACCTGCACCGGCATGCAGGATGCGGCGCGTTTGGAATTTGCCGTGGCCGCCAGTTGCCTAAAGCATGCCATTGAGGGCGACTACAACCTCGTCACCGCCGACGAAGTGCATCGCCTGGCCGCCGGCAGCGGCAGCGGCCGTGTGCAGCGCTAACCGGCAGTTTGGGGTTTTGCAACAAAATAATGCCAAATGGCCCCTGCGTTTTTTGCAGAGGCCTTGGTTGTTTGTTCAGAATCTGAAGCAGCACACAGCGAAGTGACTGCGCAGCCGGCTAAAACAGGCCAGCAATCAGATCCCAGAGCAGACCGAATACATCCGTGGTTTCGAACAGATTTGTTAGCACGGCACCAATGATGAGAGTGAGGAACGAAATCATACCAACACCTCCTACAATATAGTTGCGGTCAATACGAAAAAAATTGCTGTTGGGGTTGATGTTTTTGAAGGCAAAAGCACCGTTGCCGCTTTCGGAGAAGAAAAGAAGCTGCTCCAAAAGCCTCGAGGCTGCACACACAAATTGGTGATGCGTGCAGCGTGACGAATTGCAACACAGGCTGGATTAGAGCACCTTGGCGGGGTTGATGCGCACGCCCGGGCCCATGGTGGCCGCAACGGTGCAGCTGCGCACATATTGCCCTTTGGCGGCGGCGGGTTTCGCCTTGATGATAGCATCCAGCAGGGCGCTGTAGTTTTCTTTGAGCTTTTCGGCGCCAAAAGAAGCCTTGCCGATGGGGCAGTGGATGATATTGGTTTTGTCTAGGCGGTATTCGATTTTGCCGGCTTTGGCGTCGATGACGGCCTGCGCCACGTTGGGGGTTACGGTGCCGGCTTTGGGGCTGGGCATCAGGCCGCGCGGGCCAAGAATCTTACCTAAGCGGCCAACCAAGCCCATCATGTTGGGCGCGGCGATGGCCA